>NZ_JAQYXB010000576.1:0-219230 GCF_036322405.1 Streptomyces sp. SP17BM10
GACGGCGGCCGCGGTGGCGGCGCGTCTCGAGACGGACCTGCCCTGCCGGGTCCACCCGCAGAACGCGGCCTACCTGATCTACACCTCCGGCTCCACCGGCACCCCCAAGGCCGTCCAGGTCCCGCACGCCGGCCTCGCCAATCTGGTCGCCGCCTGCGCGGCGAAGCTGCGCCTCGGTCCGGGCCGCTCGTTGCTCCAACTGGCCTCGCCGGGCTTCGACGCGGCCGTCTACGAGTGGGCCAACGCGCTGCTCGCCGGAGCGGCGCTGGTGCTGCCGCCCGAGGGTGCGCGGTCCGGTGAGCCGCTCGCACGGGTGCTGGCGGAGCACGGCGTCACCCACGCCGTCATCACGCCCGCCGTCCTCGCGACGCTGCCCGCGCCGTCCGCGCGGGAACTGGGCGAACTGGCGGTCCTGGTCGTCGCGGGCGAGGCCCTCCCGGCCGAGCTGGTGGCGCGGTGGGCGCCCGGCCGGGACCTGATCAACGCCTACGGGCCGACCGAGACCACCGTCTGCGCGACCGCCAGCGCGCCGCTGCGGCCGGACGGCGGGGTGCCGATCGGCCGCCCGCTCGACGGCACCCGGGTGTACGTGCTGGACGCCGGGCTGCGTCCGGTGCCGGTCGGCGTGGCGGGCGAACTGTACGTGGCCGGGGCGCAGGTGGCGCGTGGCTACCTCGGGCGGCCCGGGCTGACGGCGTCGCGCTTCCTGCCGGATCCGTTCGGCGCCCCGGGCGGCCGGATGTACCGCACGGGAGACCTCGTACGGTGGCTGCCGGACGGCCAACTGACCTTCGTGGGGCGGGCGGACGACCAGGTGAAGGTCCGCGGTGTCCGGATCGAGCCGGGCGAGGTCGCGGCGGCGCTGGAGCGCTGCGCGGGCGTCTCGGCCGCCGTGGCCGTGGTGCGGGAGGACCACCCGGGGGACCGCCGGCTCGTCGGGTACGTGGCGGTGCGCGAGGGCGCGGCCGTCACGGGCGCCGAGCTGCGCCGCCGATTGCGCGCCGTCCTGCCGGAGTACGCCGTCCCGTCGGCCGTCGTGGTGCTGGACGCGCTGCCGCTGACCGGCAACGGCAAGGTGGACCGCCGCGCCCTGCCGGCCCCCGAGACCGCGGTGCACGTCACCCGCGCGCCGCGGGGACCCCGCGAGGAGGCGCTCTGCCGCCTGTTCGCCGAGACGCTCGGCCTGCCCGAGATCGGGGTGGAGGACGACTTCTTCCACCTCGGCGGCCACTCCCTGCTGGCCACCCGCCTCGTCACCCGGATCCGCGCCGAGCTCGGCGAACCCGCCGAGCTCACCGACCTGTTCCAGGCCCCGAGCCCGGCCGGCCTGGCCGCCCTGCTGGACGGTGGCCCGGCCGCGGACGCCGGGGTCCTGGTGCGGCTCGGCGGCGCGGGCAGCAGGCCGCCGCTGTTCTGCGTCCACCCGGTGACCGGCCTCAGCCGCTGCTACGCCGGCCTCGCGGACGGGCTGCCGGACCGCCCGGTCTACGGCCTCCAGGCCCGCGGGCTCGACCCCCGCGCCGAGCAGCCCGCGGACCTGGCGGCGATGGTCGAGGACTACGTCGACCGGATCCGCGAGGTGCAGCCGACCGGTCCCTACCATCTGCTCGGCTGGTCGACCGGCGGGAACATCGCGCACGCCATGGCCTGCGCACTGCGTGCCGCCGGTGAACAGGTGCGCCTGCTGGCCGTGTTGGACGCCTACCCGGTCGAGAGCGGACACTGGGGCGCGGAGCCGGAGGACGTCGACGCGGACCTCGTCGCCGACCTGCTCGGCCGCGAGGGCGCCGGGTTCGCCCCCGGCGCCGCCGCGCTCGGCCGGCTCGCCGCGACGGCGACCGCCGTCGTCCGGGCGGTGGCGGACGCCCCGACCGGACGGTTCGACGGCCGGCTGCTGCACGTCACCGCGACGCTCGGCCGGGCCGCGGACGCACCCGGTGCCGGGGCCTGGGCGCCGTACGCGACCGGCGGGATCGACCGGCACGAGGTCGCGGCCGAGCACGTCGACCTGACCCGCCCCGAGCCGCTGGCCGCGATCGCCCGCTTCGTCGCCCGAGCCCTGGACGGGCGCTGAGCCCTCCCCCTCATGTTCACCCGACCGAAGGGAATCACCGTGTTCGACAACGACGCCGCCCGCTTCCACGTCGTCCTCAACCACGAGGAGCAGTACTCCGTCTGGCCCGAGGACCAGGAGATCCCGGCCGGCTGGACCGCCGAGGGCACCACCGGCACCCTCGACGAGTGCACCGCGCACATCGACCGGGTCTGGACGGACCTGCGGCCGCTCAGTCTGCGCCGCCTGATGGCGGAGCAGGCCGGGCGGGCGTGACGCCCCCGCCCCGGGACCACCGGCCGCCCCGCCCGGTGGCGCCCCGGCTGCCGACCGCGCTCGCCGGGCTGGCCGACCTGCGGGTCGACACCCCCGTGACCGCCGTCCTCAGCTGGCAGCGCTCCACGGCCGGCTCGGGGCTCGCCCGGCTGTACGAGGGCGCCAAGCTCGCCCAGTGGAACGCCGCCACCGACATCGACTGGTCGCTGGACGTCCCCTTCGGCGAGCCGCTGCCCGCCGGCTCGGCGTACGCGCTGGACTCGCTGCGCGCCTCGCCGATCGGCCGGCGCGGGCCCCGGGCCTGGGACGACTTCCGCTGGCAGACCCAGGCCTGGACGGTCTGCCAGTTCCTGCACGGCGAGCAGGCGGCGATGCTCGCGGGCGCCCGGCTGGCCGAGGTGCTGCCGGACGTCGAGGCGAAGCTGTGCGCGATCAGCCAGGCCGGGGACGAGGCCCGCCACGCGGAGGCCTTCGGGCGCTACGTCGGGGAGCACGTCCCCGAGCCGTACCCCGTGTCGGAGGGGCTGCGGCGGCTGTTCGCGGACGCGCTCGGGGCCACCGAGTGGGACCTCCTCGCGCTGGCCGTCCAGTGTCTGGTCGAGCCGCTGGCGCTGGCCGGCTTCCGGCTGGCCGAGGCCACCTTCCACGATCCGCTGATCAAGCAGATCACCGCCCGGGTGGCCCGCGACGAGGCCCGGCACGTCTCCTTCGGGGTGCTCCTGCTGCGCGACGTCGTCCCCGGGCTGTCCGCGGCCGAGCTGGCGCGGCGTGAGGACTTCCTGCTGGCGTCCGTCGAACTCATGCGCCGCCGCTTCCTGTTGGGCGACCTCTGGGAACGCTTCGAGGTCCCGGCGGCCGAGGGCACGGCGTTCGCGCTGGCCGACCCCGGCCTGGCCGGCTACCGCCGGATGCTGTTCGCCCGGGTGGTGCCCATGCTCGCCCGGATCGGCCTGCTCACCCCGCGCGTGATGCGCGGCCTGGAGTCGATGGACCTGCTCAGCCGGCTGAGCGCGGACACCGTCGCCCGCGTCCGGCGCGAACGGGCGGCGCTCGCCGAGCGGACCGGCCGTGTCCACACCTGATCACTTGTCGTCGACGAACCGCGCTGAGTACGGTCGCTGACCGTGTCCGGTCCACCACGGCCGTCGCGCTGCGGCGGTCCCCGAACAAGAGGTCCCACATGGCCCAGTCACCGGAATCCGACGCCACAGACACCGACTCCGTCGCCGCCGCCCCGCCGCCCCCCGGGCTCTGGCGCAACCGCGACTTCGGACTGCTGATCAGCGGTCAGGTGGTCTCGTTCCTGGGGAGCCAGGTCCAGGTCTTCGCCCTGCCGCTGCTGGTGCTCGCCGTCTCCGGCTCGCCGACCCAGGCCGGGCTCGTGATGGGCCTCAGCTCGCTGTCCTGGCTGCTCTTCGGCCCGTTCGCCGGCGCCCTGGCGGACCGCTGGGACCGCAAGACCACGATGATCCTCTGCGACCTGGGCCGCGCCGTGGTGACGGTCAGCGTGCCGCTCGCGATGTGGCTGGACGGCCTGACGGTCGCCCAGCTGTGCGCGGTGGCCGTGCTCAACGGGGTGCTGGAGACGCTCTTCGAGTCGGCCAACTCGGCGGCCCTGCCGAACGTCGTCGGCGCCGGGCAACTGGGCGCGGCGCTCGGCCGGTTCGAGACCGCGACGAACACGGTGCGGATCGGCGGCGGGATGGTCGCCGGCGCGCTCTACTCGCTCGGGCGGGCGGTGCCGTTCGTGGTGGACGCGGTCTCCTTCGTGCTCTCCGCGGTCTCGCTGCGCTTCACCCGGGCGAAGTTCCAGGAGGAACGCGGCGAGGAGACGCCGGCCGGCCTGCTGAAGGAGGTCAAGGCCGGCCTGGGCTGGCTGATGGGCCAGCCGCTGATCCGCTTCCTCGCGCTGATCTCGGCCGCGGACGCGATCCGCTACGGCGCCGGGTACCTGGTGATCATCACGCTGGCCGAGCGGATCGACGCGTCCCCCACCGAGATCGGCTTCGTCTTCACCGGCGCCGCCGTCGGCGCGATGCTGGGCGCGCTGGTCTCCAGCCGGGTCAACGACCGCTACCCGCTGGGCCGGATCGCCACCGTGACGCTGTGGGTCGAGGCGCTGATGTTCCCGCTCTACGCCGTCGCCCCGAACGTCTGGCTGCTCGGCGCGGTGGCCGCCGCCGAGTCGGTGCTGGCGCCGGTCTACATGGTCGCGCTGTCCAGCTACCGGCTCGCGGCGACGCCGGACCACCTGCGCGGGCGCGTCTCCAGCGCCGTGCAGACCCTCGGCATGAGCGCGATGTCCCTCGGCGCACTGATCGGCGGCGTCATGATCGACGGTCTCGGCCCGCGCACCACCACGGTCGTCTTCGGCGGCTGGCTGATCCTGCTCGCGGTGCTGACCACCGTCAACCGCGCGGTGCGCCACTCCGCCGGCACCACCCGGCCGGCCCCGGTCGCGCAGGCCGCGCCGGCCCAGTCCTAGGCCCCGCGTCCGGGCCGCCCCCGCCACCACCAGAAGGGCTCAACCATGACCGTCCTCAGGACCGTCGACGCCACACCCGGGCAGCGGCTGCTCTGGATGATGGAGCACTACCGCGGCGCCGACACCCCGCTGAACGTCAACGCCTGCTACCGGCTGAGCGGCCCGCTCGACCGGCCGGCGCTGCGGACCGCGCTGGACCGGCTCGTCGAGCGGCACGAGGCGCTGCGCACCACCTACGAGTCGGTCCGCCGCAGGCTCGTCCAGCACGTCCACGCCCCACGGCCCGCCGACCTGGTCGAGGAGGAGGTCGGCCCGGGGCCCGAGGCGCTGGCCGAGGCGATGCTGCGGCACGCCCGGCACCGGCACGACCTGGCCGTCACCCCGCTGCACGCCGCACTGCTGACGGTCGGGCCCGAGGAATCCGTGCTGGTGCTGAACATCCACCACCTGTCCACCGACGGCTGGTCGGGCGGCGTCCTCTCGCAGGAGCTCGGGCGGCTGTACCGGCCCGACGGCGAGGAGGCGGCGGAACCCGGCAAGGTGGCGTGGCAGTTCGCCGACTTCAGCGAGTGGCAGCGGCAGCGCTACGAGGACGGCGTGCTGGCCGAGAGCCAGAAGTACTGGCGCGACACCCTGGCCGGGGCCCGGGCGCCCCGGCTGCCCGGCACGTCGGCGATCCGCGACGGCGTCGGCCAGCTGCCCGGACTGGCCTCCTTCACCCTGGAACCGGAGCTGGTGACGGGGCTGACGGCGCTGTGCCGCAAGCAGCGCGCGACCGTCTTCGTCGCCGCCCTGGCCCTGTTCGCCGGGGTGCTGTACGGCCGGGACGGGGAGCGGGACGTCGCGCTCGCCTCGATGTTCGCCAACCGCACGCGGCCCGAACTGGCCGGCACCGTCGGCTTCCTGTGCAATCTGCTGGTGCTGCGCCTGGGCCTGGAGCCGCGGACGGGCTTCCTGGAGGTGCTGCGCTCGACCCGGGACACCGTGCTGGACTCGCTGGCCCACCAGGAGGTCCCGTACCACCTCGTGCCGCAGGGCCGGGGGGAGCGGGGCGAGGGGCTGGAGAACGTCCTGTTCCAGGTGGCGGTCGGGCCCGAGTACGCGTTGGAGCTGAGCGGCCTGGAGGTGACCCAGGTCCACCCGCCGGGGGGCATGGCGAGCCGGTTCGACCTGGAGTTCGTGCTGATGCCCACCGAGGACCGGATCGAGGGGCAGGTCTGGTACGACCGCCGCCGCTTCGAGCCGGCCTGGGTCGAGGGCCTGACCGGCGACTTCCGGCGGCTCGCGGCGGCGGCCGTCGCCGAGCCCGCCCGGCCGCTGGCGGAGCTGGTCGGGGAACTCACCGAGTGCGCCGGGGACGCCCGGGAAGCCGGGGAGGCCCGGGACGCCGAGGCCACCGGGGATGCCGTCCGAGTGCGCGGCAGCGGCAGTTGAACACACCCGTGACACCGAAGGGCCCGAGCGTCGAAACGCTCGGGCCCTTCGGTGTCACGGCCGGTCGGGCTACTCGCCCAGGTGGTGCATGACGTGCTTCACCCGGGTGTAGGCCTCGAACCCGTACACCGACAGGTCCTTGCCGTACCCGGAGTGCTTGAAGCCGCCGTGCGGCATCTCGCTGGGGAAGCCCAGGTGGGTGTTGACCCAGACGCAGCCGAAGTCCAGCCGCCGGGTGAACCGCATCGCGCGGGCGTGGTCGGTGGTCCACACGGCCGAGGCCAGGCCCTGTTCGACGCCGTTGGCGAGCGCGACGGCCTCGTCCTCGCCGGTGAAGGGCTGCACGGTGATGACCGGCCCGAAGACCTCCCGCTGCACGATCTCGTCGTCCTGGCGGACGTCGGTGATGACCGTCGGCGCGTAGAAGTACCCGGCCTCGCCGACCCGGTGGCCGCCGGTGACGATGCGCGCGTGGGCCGGCAGCCGGGAGACGAAGCCGTCGACCCGGGCCAGCTGGTCGGCGTTGTTGAGCGGCCCGTACGACGCTCCGGCGTCCTCCGGCGGGCCGGGGCGGGCCGCCTGCGCGGCCTTGGTGAGCGCCACGAGGAACTCCTCCTGGACCGTCCGGTCGACGAGCACCCGGGTGGCGGCGGTGCAGTCCTGGCCGGCGTTGCCGTACGCCCCCTCGACGATCTTCGCGGCGGCGGCCGTCAGGTCGGCGTCGGCGCAGACCACCACCGGGGTCTTGCCGCCCAGCTCCAGGTGGACCCGCTTGAGCCCGGCAGCCGCGTCCCGGGCGACCTCCGTGCCCGCCGCCACCGAACCGGTCAGCGACACCAGCGCCGGGACGGGGTGGCGCACCATGAGCCGCCCGGTGTCCGGGCCGCCGCAGACCACGTTGAGCACCCCGGGCGGCAGGACCTCGGCGGCCAGCTCGGCGAGCAGCAGCGCCGTCTCGGGGGTGGTCTCGGCGGGCTTGAGCACCACGGTGTTGCCCGCCGCCAGGGCGGGCGCGCTCTTGAGCACCGCCATCAGCAGCGGGAAGTTCCACGGCGCCAGCTGCGCGCAGACGCCGACCGGCTCGCGGCGGGTGTAGGAGGTGTGGCCGGGGGAGTACTCACCCGCGGCCAGGCCCTCCAGCACCCGGGCGGCGCCGGCGAAGAAGCGCAGCTGGTCGACCATCAGCGGGGTCTCGCCGGCCGCCGCCGCGCTGCCGGTGCTGCGGGCCTCGGCGGCGGCGAACTCGTCGAGCCGGCCCGCGAGGGCGTCGGCGATGCGAAGGAGGGCGTCCTGGCGCTCGGCGGGGCTGGTCCAGCGCCACTGCTCGAAGGCGGTGGCGGCGGCCCGCATCGCCCGGTCGACGTCCTGCGCGCCGCTGTCGGGCGCCAGCAGGTACGGGGTGCCGGTGCAGGGGTCGAGCAGCTCGGTGTAGGTGCCGTCGGCGGGCCCGGCGGGCCGACCGTCGACGAAGTTGCTCAGGCGGGGGAGGGGCATCAGCGCTCCTGGGGGTCGGCGGTGGCGGCGGATCCGGGGACGGTCCCCACGGCTCAGGCGCTGACCCGCAGCGACGTGAAGCCGTGGAACCCGAGGTTGTTGTTCCAGTTGAAGCCGTCCTGCGAGACGCGCAGCGCGGGCCAGCGCCGGTACAGGGTGGCGAGCGCGATGCGCAGCGTCTGGCGCACCAGCGGGTCGCCGAAGCACAGGTGGCGGCCGGCGCCGAAGGTGAGGTGGCGGTTGGGCAGCGGGCGGTCGAGGACGAGCTCGTCGGCCCGGCTGAAGGCGTCGGCGTCGCGGTTGGCGGAGCCGACGTAGAGCATCATCGGGCGGCGGGCCGGCAGCACGATCTCCTGGCCGGCGGCGGTGGTGTAGGCGAAGTCCTCGCGGGCGACCCGGCCGACGAACTGGACCGGGGTGCAGAAGCGCAGCAGCTCCTCGACGGCGGGGCCGACGGTGGCCGGGTCCAGCAGCAGTTCGCGCTCGTGCGGCGGGCGCTCGTCCAGGGCCTGCACGCTGTTGCCGATGAGGTAGCGGATGGAGGCGACCCCGGCGAACAGCAGCAGCGCGGCCTGGGCGACGACGTCCTCGTCGCTGAACCGGTGGCCGTGGACCTCGGTGGTGCGCAGCGTGTGCAGCAGGCCGTTCTGTTCCTCGGAGAGCTTGGCGCACTCGGGGGAGGCGAGGAACTCGGCGAGCTCGCGGGTGCTGGTGCGGGTGCGGTCGAGGTGCTCGACGGTGACCTTGGTGGAGCCGAAGAGGTAGGCGATGTCGTCGGTCCAGCGGGTCAGTTCGGGGTGCGCCTCGGTGGGCACCCCGAGGACGTCGGCGATGACCATGGCCGGCAGCGGGAAGGCGAAGTCGGTCATCAGGTCGAAGCCGGCCGGGTCGACGGCGTCGAGCAGTCCGTCGACCAGGCGCTGTATCCGGGGCTCCAGCGCCGCGTCCGTGAAGGGGACGTAACTGCGGTTGGCCTGGCGGCGGTTGCGGGTGTGCTCGGCGCCGTCGTGGAAGGCCAGCCAGCGCTCGTAGACGCCGAGCATGTCGGCGTAGTCGGTGCGCTGCTCCTCGGGCAGGAACCAGAGCGGCACGGCGGCCCGGGCGTTGGAGAGCCGCTCGTCCTTCATGAGGGCCAGGCAGTCGGCGTAGCCGAAGAAGAGCCAGGCCCCGCCGAAGATCTTCTCGGAGCGGTACGCCGGGTGCTCGGCGCGCATTCGGTCGTAGAAGGAGAAAGGGTCGGGAATGTACTCGAAGTCGTTGTGCGAGAAATCTTCGGCGGCGAGCGCGTGGGTGGCCAAGGAAATTCCTCCGCATGGGATCCGGGTCGTGGACGGCTTCAGTGGACCAAAGGCCCGGAACGCCTGACAAGGCGTCACCGGTGAACGGCGATCGGGACATCGGCCGAGGTCAGCGCCGTGTTCGGGCGGCTCCGGTTGGACACTGGCCAGTGCCGAGCGGGAGGGCCTAACCTGCGTTTTCGCGTCCCCCGTCTTTCCCGTTGTTTTCCCCGTCCGCCGACCGGCCCGTGGAGTACGGATGGCTGAATCTCTGCCCTGGCAGGAAGTCCTGCCCGGATATCCGCTGGACCGTCGGGCGTTCTCCGACGACGCGGTCCTCGACCGGGAACTGCGCCTGGTGTTCCGCGAGTCCTGGCAGTTACTGGCGTTCGCGTCGGAACTGCCCGACGCCGGTGACTACCTGGTCCGCAGGCTCGGCGACGACAGCGTGATCGTGGCCCGCGACGAGGGGGGCCGCTTCACCGTGCTGCTCAACTCGTGCAGTCACCGCGGCACCCAGCTGTGCCGGGCGACCTTCGGCAACGCCGCGCACTTCCGGTGCAGTTACCACGGCTGGACGTTCGCCAACGACGGCCGCCTGGTGGGCGTGCCGGCGCTGCGCAGCAACTACCCGGAGGACTTCCGCAAGGACCGCTACGACCTGCCCCGGGCCCGGGTGACCTGCTACCGCGGCTTCGTCTTCGCGACCTGGAGCGAGAGCGCCCCGCCGCTGGAGGAGTACCTCGGCGACGCCCGCTGGTACCTGGACGCGCTGCTCGACCTCGCGGGCGGCGAGTGGGAGGTGTACGGGCCGCCGCAGCGCTCGGTCTCGACCGGCAACTGGAAGGTCGTCACCGACAACTTCGCCGGCGACGGCTACCACATGGGCACCACCCACCAGGCGGCGTTCGAGCAGGGCATCTACGGCTCCAGCCTGGCCGACGGCACGCTCGGCAAGGGCGAGTTGGAGCTGATCGGGATCAACGTGCCCACGCCGCAGGGGCACGCGGTGCGGGCCGGCTACGTCGTCGAGAAGGGCCGGCGCACCCTGCCGGCCAAGGTCGAGGACCCGGCCTACATCGGGTACCCGCGCGAGGTGTGGGAGGCCTTCACCGCCGGGCAGACGCCCGAGCAGGTGCGCTTCAACTCGCACTGCGAGGTCGTGCACGGCGTGCTGTTCCCGAACGCGGCGTTCCTCAGCGTCTCGCACGACCGGGCGATCGGGCGCGAGGACGACCCGCTGACCAAGTACTTCGTGTGGCGCGTGCACAACCCGATCGACGCCCGGCACACCGAGTGCCTCTACTGGACGCTGGTGCCCAAGCGGCACGTGGACGAGGAGTGGAAGCGCCGCTCGTACTCCTTCCAGGCCCGCTCCCAGTCGGCCGGCGGGATCCTCTTCGAGATGGACGACTTCGAGAACTTCGCCCGGATCGACGCGGCGATCGGCGGCACGGTGGCCGACGGCGCCCCGCTGGACCTCTCGCTCGGTCTCGGCCTCGGCGAGCCGGTGCCGGACTTCCCCGGTCCCGGCCGCGCCGAGTACCTGACCCTGTCCGAGCAGAACCAGCGGGCCTTCTACCGCCGTTGGGCCGAGCTGATGGAGGGCGACGATGAGTGAGACCGCCCGCGCGGAGCACCGGCCCGCCCACGAGCTCCAGCCGTTCCCGCCGCGCGGGGCCCGGCAGGTCGAACTCGACACCTCCGTGGGAGCGTTCCTCACCGAGGAGTCGGCCGCGCTGGACGAGGGCCGCCACCAGGACTGGCTGGACCTCCTCGACGAGCGCTTCCTCTACCAGGTGCCCGTACCGCTGCTGCGGGAGGACCCGGCGCTGCCCCGGCACAGCGACCGGGCGCTGCTGTTCGAGGCGACCAAGCACATCCTCGCGATGAAGCTCGGCCGCACCGGCCTGCGGCACGCGTGGTCCGACCGCCCGGGCGGGGTGACGCGCCACTTCGTCAGCGGGGTGCGCGTGTTCGCGGCCCCCGAGGCCGACACCTGGCGGGTGGAGTGCAACGTGCTCGCCACCTGGACCCGGGGCCGGGGCGAGGCCGCCCTCGCCACCGCCGCCCGGCACGACATCGTGCGCTGCCTGCCCGGCGCCGGCTACCGGCTGCTGCGGCGCCGGGTCCTGCTGGACGCCGAGGTCGCCACGCACCAGCAACTCTCGATCATCTTCTAGCCCATCTTCGAGCACGTGGGAAGCGAGGCGGCGCATGAACGGGCTGGCCTGGACGGCCGAGGAACGCCGGGAGACCGAACTGTGCCGGATCTGCTGCGAGTCGGCGGCGGTCACGGTGTCGGCCCACCCGACCGGGAACGGGACCCGGCTCAAACTCGTCTCGGAACGCTCCGGCAGGGCCGTCCTGCTGGACGCCACCGTGCTGGACGCCCTGTGCCACCTGACCCCGGAGCGCGCCGCCGACCTCGTGCGCGAGCGCACCGAGGGCGCGGGCCCGGGCGAGGGGGACACCACCGCCGAAGGAGCCGCCCGGTGAAACCCGCACCCTTCGAGTACCGGGCCGCCGGCACCCTCGACGAGGCCCTCGCCCTGCTCGGGCCGCCCGGGCGCAGCATCGCCCCGCTGGCCGGCGGGCAGAGCCTCGTGCCGCTGCTCAACCTGCGCCACGCGCGGCCCGCCGTGGTGCTCGACCTCAACCGGCTGACCGAGCTGGCCGGGATCGAGGTGACCGACACGGCCGTCGTGGTCGGGGCGATGACCCGGCTGCACGACCTGGAGCGGCACGACGGGCTGCGAGCAGCGCTGCCCGTCGTGCCGCGGACGGCCGCCCGGGTGGCGCACCGGCAGATCCGCCACCGCGCGACCCTCGGCGGCTCGCTCTGCCACGCCGACCCGGCCGCGCAGCTCGCGGCCACCGCGCTCGCGCTCGGCGCGACACTGCGGCTGCGCCGGGCGGGCGGCGAACGGACCGTGCCCGCCGAGGACTTCTTCGTCGGGCCGCACCGCACCGCCCGGCGGCCCGACGAACTGCTGACCGCCGTCTCCTTCCCCCGCAGACCCGGCTTCCGCTACCGCTTCGAGTCCGTCACCCGGCGCGGCGGCGCGGGCTTCCCGCTGGTCGGCGTGTGCGTGGGCGTACGGCTGGAGGAGGGCGCGGTGGCCGAGGCGCGCATCGCCGCCTGCGGGGTGGCCGACCGCCCGCTGCGGCTCACCGGGGCCGAACGGGCCCTGGCCGGGTACGGCGCCGCCGCGGCGGACGGCGCGCTGGGCGAGGTCGCCGACGCGGCCGTCGCCGGCACCCGGCCGCCCTCCGACCTGCACGGCAGCGCGGAGTTCCGCGGCGACCTGCTGCGCGCGGTCCTGCGCCGGGCCGCCGTCCACCTGCTCACCGAGGGGAGTTAGCCCGTGCGCACCACACCGAGGGGCGGCACACCGATCAGCCTGCGCGTCAACGGCACCGAGCACACCGCCGAGGCCGAGGACCGCACCCTCCTCAGCGACTTCCTGCGCCACGGGCTCGGCCTCACCGGCACCCACGTGGCCTGCGAGCAGGGCGTCTGCGGCGCCTGCACCGTCCTGGTGGACGGCGAGCCGGTGCGCTCGTGCCTGATGCTCGCCCGCCAGGCCGAGGGCTGCCGGGTGGAGACGGTCGAGGGGCTCGCCGAGGACGGCCGGCCCGCCCCGCTCCAGGAGGCGATGACCGAGGAGCACGGCCTGCAGTGCGGCTTCTGCACGCCCGGCGTGCTGATGGGTCTGACGTACGCGGACCGGGCCGGCCTCAGCGCCGACCAGGCGGTGACCGAGGTGCTCCGCGGGCACCTGTGCCGCTGCACCGGCTACGCGGGCATCCGCGCCGCCATCGAGCGGCACTGGCAGGGCGAGGAGACGACGGCATGACCGCACCCGACGCCGGCCACCCGGCCGCACCCGACGCCGGCCGCCTGATCGGGCGCGCCGTCCCGCGCGTCCACGCGCCCCGGCTGGTGCGCGGCCAGGGCCGCTTCGTCGACGACATCGACGACGTCGGCGCCCTGCACGCCGTCGTGCTGCGCAGCCGGGTCGCGCACGGCCGGATCACCCGCTTCGACCCGGCGGCGGCGCTGGCCGGCGGCGAGGCGCTGCTGGTGCTCGGCCCGGACGAGATCGAGCGGTTCACCGACCCGATCCCCACCGCCTGGCGGATCCCCGGCCAGCTCACCGACACGGTGGCGCTCGGCGACCGCACCGTGCGCTACGTCGGCCAGCCGATCGGCCTGGTGGTGGCGCGCAGCCGGGCACTCGCCGAGGACGTCGCGGAGCTGGTCGCCGTCGACGTCGACCCGCTGCCCGCCGCGATCACGCTGACGGCGGCGCTCGCGCCGGACGCCCCGCGGCTCCACCCGCAGGCCCCCGACAACATCGGCGGGCGGATCCACTTCGGCGACGACCCGGCCGAGCTCGACGCCGTCCTCGCCGCCGCGCCACACGTGGTGGAGCGCGAGTTCGCGGTGCAGCGGATCAACCACAGCCCGATGGAGCCGCGCGGCCTGCTCGCCGAGTGGATCCCCGCCACCGGGCGGCTGACGGTCCACAGCAGCACCCAGTCCCCGCACGCCGTGCGCCAGGAGCTCGCCACCGCGCTGCGGCTGCGGGTGGACCAGGTGCGGGTGGTGACGCCGGACGTCGGCGGGTCGTTCGGCGGCAAGGTCACCCTGTACGTCGACGAGGCGCTGGTCTGCCTGGCCGCCGTGCGGCTCGGTCGCCGGGTCAAGTGGATCGAGGACCGCGCGGAGAACCTGAGCTCCTCCTACCAGGGCCGCGGCCAGCGGGCCCGCGCCCGCCTCGCCCTCGACGCGGACGGGCGCTTCCTCGCCCTCGCCGCCGAGATCACCGGCGACCTCGGGGCCTTCGCGATCCAGGCCGGCAGCGGCCCCTTCCAGGTCGCCGGGCTCGCGCTGGAGGGCCCGTACCGGTTCCCGAGGGCCGGGGCCACCATCACCACCGTCCACACCAACACCGTGCCCACCGGCGCCTACCGCGGCTACGGCATGCAGGAGGCGGCCTGGATCCGGGAACGGCTGATCGACGAGGCCGCCCGCGAACTCGGCCACGACCCCGTCGGGCTGCGGCTGCGGAACCTGCTCGGGCCGGACGAACTCCCGTACACCACGCGCACCGGGCTCACCTACGACAACGGCGACTATCCCGCCGCGCTGCGCCGCGCCGCCGAACTGGCCCGGGAGCGCGCCCGGGAGTCCACCGCGACCGTGCGCCGCGGGGTCGCGGTGACCGCCAGCGTGGAGATCACCGGCTTCGCCCCCTCGGCGCTGCTGGAGCTGTTCCGGATCGACTGGGCCGGCTGGGAGAGCGCCCGGGTGCGGGTCAACCAGGACGGCACCGTCACCGTGTTCGCCGGGGTGATCCCGGTGGGCCAGGGCATCGAGACGACCCTCGCCCAGATCGTCGCGGACCGGCTCGGCGTGCCGCTGGACTGGGTCGCCGTGGAGCTCGGCGACACGGCCACCGCGCCCTACTCGGACCTCACCTCGCAGGCCAGCCGCTCGGTCACGCTGGCCGGCGGCGCCCTGGTCGAGGCCGCCGGGCGGATGCGCGAGCGGATGCACGCGCTGGCCGCCGCCCACCTCGGCGCCCCGCCCGACGAAGTGGTGCTGGACGGCGCCCGGTTCCGCTGGCCGGCCGGGAACGCCTGCACGGCGTGGTCCGAGGTGGCCGCGCGCGGCTGGCGCGGCTGGGGCCGGCCCGACCCGGACCGGATCCGGCTGGAGGAGAGCGTCGACTTCGACCCGCCCGCCATCACCTACTCCTACAGCGCGCACGGCGCCGCCGTCGCCGTCGACCTGGAGACCGCCGAGGTCACCGTCGAGGACTACTGGACCGTCAACGACAGCGGCGTGCTGGTGAACCCGGCGATCGCCGACGGGCAGATCGTCGGCGGCGTCGTCCAGGGCCTGGGCATCGCCCTGGTCGAGGAGGCCGTGCACGACCCGGCCACCGGACGGCCGCTGGCCACCGGCTTCACCGACTACGTGCTCCCGGTCTGCGCCGACGTCCCGCCGGTCACGGTGGAGCACCGGTGCACGCCGAGCACGGTCATCCCCGGCGGCTTCAAGGGCCTCGGGGAGGGCGGGGTCATCCCCGCGCCCGCCACCGTGGCCGGGGCCGTCGCCGCCGCCCTCCCGCACGTCGCCCACCGGCTGACGGCCACGCCGCTCACGCCGGAGCGGATCTGGGCGGCGCTGTCGGAGGCCAAGGAGCTGTCCGAGGCCGGGGACGACCGGATCTGAGCCCGGGACCCACAAGCCTCCGCCGACACCGCTGCCGACACCGCCCCCACTGACGCCCCCGACACCGAAGGGATCACCAGCGTGCCAGCCCGTCAGGACGAGCCGACCGGCCGCCCGCCCACCGTCCGCGAGGCCACCTTCGCGCTGCTGCGGAGCCTCGGCATGACCACGGTCTTCGGCAACCCCGGCTCCACCGAGCTGCCGATGTTCCGCGAGTTCCCCGCCGACTTCCGCTACGTGCTCGGGCTCCAGGAGTCCGTCGTGCTGGCCATGGCCGACGGCTTCGCCCA
Organism: Streptomyces sp. SP17BM10; assembly: GCF_036322405.1. NCBI lineage: Bacteria > Bacillati > Actinomycetota > Actinomycetes > Kitasatosporales > Streptomycetaceae > Streptomyces > Streptomyces sp. SP17BM10. Next base: position 15,557 of record NZ_JAQYXB010000576.1, read on the forward strand.
GGCCGGCCGGCGCCCCGCCGTGGTCAACCTGCACTCGGCCGCCGGCGTCGGCCACGCCATGGGCAGCCTCTTCACCGCCTGGCGCAACCGCACCCCGCTCGTGATCGTGGCCGGCCAGCAGGCCCGCTCGCTGCTCGGCGGCGAGCCCTACCTGCTCAACGACCAGGCCGCCGAACTGCCCAAGCCGTACGTCAAGTGGAGCCGCGAACCGGCCCGCGCCGAGGACGTCCCGGCCGCCATCGCCCGCGCCTGCTACCTGGCCATGTCGCCACCCCACGGACCGACCCTGGTCTCGGTGCCCGCCGACGACTGGGACCGGCCCTGCGGACCCGTCGAACCCCGGACGGTCTCCACCACCCTGCGCGCCGACCCCGAGGCGCTCGAACGCGTCGGCCGCGCCCTGGCCGGCGCCGCCCGCCCCGCCTTCGTGGTGGGCGCCGCCGTCGACCAGGACGGCGCGTTCGCCGAGGTCGTGGAGCTCGCCGAGCGCCACCGCGCCGCCGTCTGGGCCGCGCCGATGTCCTCGCGCTGCGCCTTCCCCGAGACCCACCCGCTCTTCGCGGGCTTCCTGCCGCCGGTCCGCGAGGAGATCGTGGCCCGGCTCACCGGCCACGACGTCGTGCTGTCGCTGGGCGCACCGGTCTTCACGTACCACGTCGCGGGCGGCGGCCCGGTGCTGCCGCCCGGCACCGCGCTCCACCAGCTCACCGACGACCCGGCCACCGCCGCCTGGACTCCGGTCGGCGACGCGCTGCTCACCGGCATCCGCCTCGGCGTGCGCGACCTGCTCGCCTTCGACCCGGCCGTTCCGCGCGAACTCCCGCCCCCGCGGCCCGCCCCGGCCCCCGTGCCGGACACCGACGTCATCACCCAGCCGCTGCTGATGCGCACCCTCGCCGACCTGCGCCCGACCCGCAGCGTCATCGTCGAGGAGGCCCCGAGCAGCCGCCCGGTGATGTGCGAGTACCTGCCCAACGAGCGGCCCGAGAGCTTCTACACCTGCGCCAGCGGCTCGCTCGGCCACTCGCTGCCGGCCGCCGTCGGCATGGCGCTCGGCCGGCCCGGCGAGCGGGTGATCGCCGTGGTCGGCGACGGCTCCGCGATGTACTCGATCCAGGCCCTGTGGTCCGCCGCCGAACTCGGCCTGCCGCTGACCGTCCTGGTCGTCAACAACGGCCGCTACGCCACGGTGGACCGCTTCGCCGACCGCTTCGGGCTCGGCAAGGCCGTCGGCACGGCCATCGGCGGCCTCGACTTCGCCGCCCTGGCCCGAGCCCAGGGCTGCGCGGCGGGCCGGGTCGAGCACCCGGCCCGCCTGGCCCGCGCCCTGCGGACCGCCCTGGCCTCGCCCCGGCCCTACCTGCTCGACGTCCGCGTCGGCGACTGAATCCCGTTTACTCCGAGAGGGAGAGACCTTCACATGAGCGAGCGCACCGCGGAAGAGACCCGGCAGGACATCCGCGATATCGTGATCGGCATGGCGCCGGACCAGGGCCTCGCCGACCGGCCCGACCCCGAGCTGGTCGAGGAGCTCGGCTACCACTCCCTCGCGCTGCTCGAACTGGCCTTCGCGCTGGAGGACGAGTACGGCCTGCCGCCGATCGACCGCGAGCGGGCCCGGCTCATCCGCCGCCTCAGCGACGTCCAGGACTACGTGGTCGCCGAGCTGGCCCGGGCCGAGGTGAGCGGGGGAGCGGCGTGATCGACGAACGGCTGCGCGCCGTCGCGGAGCGCTGGCCCGGCCGGGCGGCGCTGGTCTGCGGCGAGCGCCGGATCTCCCACGGCGAACTCGCCGACCGGATCGCCCGGGCGCGCGGCGCCCTGCACGCGCTCGGCCTCGGGCCGGACGGCCTGTTGCTGCTCGCGCTGCCCAACTGCCCGGAGTTCGTCGTCGGTTACTTCGCGACGGCGGGCCTCGGCGCCCGCGTGCTCGCGCTGGACCCGGGGCTGACGCAGGCGGAGTACCACCAGGTGCTGGCCGAGGGCCGGCCCGACGTCGTGATCACCACGGCGGCGCTCGCCCCCCGCTGGGCCGAACTCGCCCCGGGCGCCGTCCTGGTGGTCGTCGGCGACGGCCCGGCGGAGGGCGGCCGCGCCTTCGACGAACTGATGCGCGCCGACGCGCTGCCCGCCCGCCCGGCCGACCCCGACCGGGCGTGGGTGCTCACCTACTCCTCGGGCTCCACCGGCGAGCCCAAGCGGATCTGCCGCAGCCAGGACAACCAGCTGGCCGAGGCCGACCACATCATCGCCAGCGCCGCCGTCACCCCCGACGACGTCCTGCTCTGCCCCGTGCCGCTCTACCACGCGCTCGGCCAGTTCTGCTGCATGATCGTCGCGGTGCTCGCGGGCGCCACCCTCGTCCTGCCCGAACCCTCCGGGGCCGTCGGTGCGGTGGAAACGGGCGGCCCCGACCCCGCCGGCCTGCTCGCGCTCGTCGCCCGCCACCGCGTCACCGTCCTCCCGTCCGTGCCCTACCTGCTCGGCGCCCTCGCCGACTGGCCCGAGGACCGGCCCGCCGACCTCTCCTCCGTCCGGCTCTGCCTGTCCGGCAGCAACTTCCTGGCGCCCGCCGTCCGGGAGCGCTTCCTCGCCAGGTTCGGCGTGCCCGTCCGCCAGACCTACGGCAGCTCCGAGGCCGGCAGCGTCAGCTGGGACTGCGACCCCGACGGCTTCGTCCCCGAGTCGGTGGGCCGCCCCCTGCGCGGGGTGCGGGTCGAGGTCCTGGACGAGCAGGGCCGCGTCCTGCCGACCGGCAGCACCGGCGAGATCGCCGTCACCAGCCGGTCCGTCATGCTCGGCGAACTCGCCCCCGGCGGGACCCTGCTGCGCCCCGGCCCCGAGCGCTACCTCACCGGCGACCTCGGCCGGCTCGACGAGGACGGCCGCCTCCACCTCACCGGCCGCAAACGGATCCTGGTCGACACGGGCGGGCACAAGGTCAACCCCGTCGAGGTCGAGGAGGTCCTGGAGGCGCACCCGGCGGTCCGTGCGGCGGCCGTGGTGGGCGTCCCCCTGGCCGGTGGCGGCGACCTGCTCGTCGCCGCCGTCGTGCCGGGCGACGACGGCCCGGTCCCCGCCGAGGAGTTGCGCGCGCACTGCCGCGCCCGCCTCGCCGGGCACAAGGTCCCCGCACGCTTCGAGACCGTCGCCGCTCTGCCGCGCACCGAACTCGGCAAGCTCCGCCGGGGCCGTCTGGCCGCCGAACTCGCCGCCCTCGTGGACACCGGCGCGGCCCGCCCGGCCGTGGGGATCTGGGACGAGCCCGACCCGCGGCGCCGCGCCCACCTGCTCACCGAACACCTGCGCCGGCGCACCGCCGACCTGCTGGCCGTCCGGCCCGAGCGGCTCGACCCGGCGGCGCCGCTGCACGCCCAGGGCCTCGACTCGCTGGCGGCGCTGCGCCTCAAGATGGCCGTCCAGGACGACCTGCGCCGCACCGTCGGCCTGCCCGAACTCCTCGGCGGCGCCAGCCTCGACACCCTCGCCCGCCGCCTCGCCGACGACACGGAGGGCCCCACCGAGGTGTTCGTCGCCCGCGGCCCCGTCGTCGGCGAGTTCCCGCTCTCCCACAACCAGTCCGCGATCTGGCACGCCGACCAGCTCGTCCCGGAGGCCGCCGCCTACAACCAGAGCTTCGCGGCCCGGATCACCTCCGAATGCGACCCCGACGCGCTTCGGCGCGCCTTCCAGACCCTCGTCGACCGCCACCCGGCCCTGCGCACCACCTTCGCGCTGCGCGACGGCCGCCCGGTCCAGCGCGTCGCCGAGCACGCCGACGTCGACTTCGCGGTGGTCACCGTCCCCGCCGACTGGCCCGACCGCACGGAGCGGCTGAGCGCGACGGCGTTCCGCCCCTTCGAGCTCGACCGCGAGACGCCGCTGCGCGTCCGGCTCCACCTCGGCGCCGCCGACGGCCCGGTGCTGCTCGTGACGGTGCACCACATCGCCACCGACTTCTGGTCCACCGTCGCCCTCCTGCGCGACCTCGCCGCCGCCCACGCCGCCGACGGCGAGCTGTACCGGCCGGCGCCCCGGCACGGCTACACCGACTACGTGCGCTGGCAGGCCGAGACCCTCGCCGGCCCCGCGGCCGAACGCGACTGGGCGTACTGGCGCGAACTCCTCGCCGACCCGCCGCCCGCGCTCGAACTCCCCGCCGACCGGCCCCGCCCGGTCGTCCAGAGCCAGCGCGGCGCCCTCCACGTCCACGAACTCGACCAGCCGCGCGTCAAGGCCCTCCAGGACTTCGCCCGCCGCCACGGGAGCACCGTCTACACCGTCCTCCTCGCCGCCTTCCAGGGCTACCTGCACGCCTGGACCGGCGAGCGCGACATCGCGGTGGCGACCATCACCACCAACCGACAACGCTCCGAATTCGCCGACGTGCTCGGCTACTTCGTCAACCCCGTGGTGTGCCGCACCGAGGTGGACCCGCGGCGTCCGTTCACCGACCTGCTCGCCGCCACCGGCCGTGGGCTGCTGGCCGGTCTGGAGCACCAGCAACTGCCGTTCGCGACGGTCGTGGAGCGGCTGGCGGCCGAACAGCCCGGACGTCGCCGGGACCGCAGCCGGACGCCGCTGGTGGAGATCGGCTTCGGCCAGAACAAGGCCCAGGACGGCGGGATGCTCGCCGTGAGCCGCTTCCTGTCCGGGGCCGGCCAGGAGCTGCGGCTGGGTTCCCTCGCCCTGGAGTCGCTCCCGTTGCGGCGGCGCGGCGTGGTCTACGACTTCTCCGGCGCGGTCCACGAGTCCGCGGACACGGTGGCGATCGCCTGGGAGTACAACACCGACCTGTACGAGGCGGCGACGGTCGAGCGGTTCGCGGCGCAGTTCGAGGAATGGGTCGGACGGCTGCTCGAGCGGCCGGAGCGGCCGCTGGCGGAGGTGGACGCGGAGGGTGGTGGCCCGTTGTCGGACGTCGCCGCTCCGGCGGGTCCGGCACCCGCGCTGCCGCAGGCGATCGGCGGCCTGGCGCGCGCGCACCCGGGGCGCGCCGCGCTGGTGGCGGGCACCGACACGCTGACGTACGGCCAGGTGTCGGACCGGGCCGGGGCGCTGGCCGCCCGGATCGCCGCGCGGGGCCTCGCCCCGGGTGTGCGCGTCCTGCTCTGGTTCCCCGAGCGGTCCGCGGATCTGCTGACCGCCGGGCTCGCCGTGTTGCGCAGCGGCGCGGTCGCCGAGCCGCTCGATACCGCTGCCGAGGTCCGCAGGGCCTGCGCGGACGCGGACCTGCTGATCACCACGGCGGCGGCCCGCGCCGAACTCGGCGAGCTGCCACTGCCGGTGCTCTGCCCGGAGGAGGCGGGCGAGGCCGGCCGGGCCGAGCCGGTCCCCGTCGGGCCGGCCGATCCCGCGCTGGTGCTCCGAACGTCCGGCGTGACCGGCGAGCCCAGCGCCGTCCTGCAGCCGCACGGCGCGCTCGCGGCCTGGGCACACTGGCTGGCCGGGCAGTCCGGCCCGGCGGCCCGCGTCCTGGTGCACGGCGCGCTGAGCGCCGACCAGGTGCTCGCCAGGTCGCTCGCGGCACTCGGAGCGGGTGCCACCGTGGTGCTCGACACCACCGTCGGGCTGTCCCGACTCCTCTGCGGATCCCAGGTGTTCGACTTCGTCACCGTCACCGCGTCCGAGCTGTCCGCGCTCCTCCCGGCCCTCGCCGCGACCGGCCGCGAGCCGGCCGTGCGCACGCTCCTCGTCACCGGCGAGCCGCTCACCCCGGCGGTCGCGCAACGGTGGCTCGCGACGGCCCCCGACTCCCGGCTGCTGCACGGCTACGGCGGTGCGCAGACCGCGCCCGTCGTCTGCGTCCGCGAGGTCGGCGCCGACGACCTGCCCGCCACCGACCCCTTCCGGCCGCTGCCGGTCGGGCGGGCCCTGGACGGGATGGCCGTCCGAGTGCTCGACGACGTCGGCCGTCCGGCCCCGGCCGGGGTCTCCGGGCAGCTGTGGGTGACGCGCTTCCCGGGCGACGAGCCCGTCCGCACCGGCGACCTCGCCCGCCGGCTGCCCGACGGCGGGATCGTCGTGCTGGGCCGCGCCGCCGACCTCACCCGACGCAACGGCTACCTGGTCGCGCCCGGCCGGGTGGAGGCCGCGCTCCTGGGACTGCCCGGGGTGCTGGGCGCCGCCGTCGTGCCGGAGGACGCCGACCTCGTCGCGCGCGTGGCCGTCGGGCAGTCGACGCCCCGCCTGCGGGAGGCCCTGCGCGAGCTGCTGCCCGAGTACCTGCTGCCCTCCGCGGTGCTGCTGACCGACCGCCTGCCCGCCGCCCGGAACGGCAAGACCGCCCGCACCGGCCTGTCCGCCGCCGTGCGGCCCCGGGCCGAGGAGCCGGACCGGCCGGCGGACGCGACGGACCCGGCGGAAGCCGTCCTCGCCGCGATCTGGGCCGAGGTGCTGGGCGTGGCCGAAGTCGGCCCGGAGGACGACTACTTCGACCTCGACGGCGACTCGATCACCAGCATGAGCATCGTCTCCCGCGCCGCCGAGGCCGGCCTGCGGCTCACGCCCCGGCAGATCTTCACCCACCCCACCGTGCGCGAACTCGCCGCCGTGGCCGAGCGGACGGCCGCACCCGGGCCCGGCACCCCCACCTCCTCGGACGGCCCCGCAAGGGTCCCGCTCGCGCCCGTCCAGCAGTGGTTCCTCGACCTGCCGCTCGTCCGGCCGCAGCACTGGAACCAGACGCTGCTGCTGCGCGCCGCCCCCGGCCTGGACGCGGACCTGCTGCGCCGTGCGCTGCTCGCCGTCGCCGCGCACCACCCGGCGCTGCGCTTCCGCTACCACCGCGACGAGGACGGCTGGCACCAGACCGCCCGGCCCGACGCCGAGCCGGTCCGCGTCCTCGACGCCACCGGCACGGGCCCGGATGCGGAGAGCGCCGCCGCGAGCGCCCAGGCCGAACTGGACCTGACCGACGGCCCGCTGTTCGCCGCCGTCCTGCTTCCCGAGGGCGACGAGCCCGGCCTGCGTCTCCTCCTGACCGCCCACCACCTCGTCGTCGACTTCGTCTCCTGGCAGATCCTGCTGGACGACCTCGGCCGGGCCTGCGAGCAGCTGCTCGCGGGCGGGGAGGTGCGGCTGCCCCCGCTCACGACCCCCTTCGCCGAGTGGACGGCCCGGCTGCACGCCCACGCGGACACGCCCGCCGTCCGGGCCGAACTGGACCGCTGGACCCGCCCGGCAGCCCGGCCGGACGCCCGCCCCGACGCGGGCACGGAGGGCCAGGCCGCCCTCGCCGAGGCCGCGTTGCCCGCCGACGCCACCGCCGCGCTGCTGGCCGCCACCGGTGGCCGGGGGCGCGACCGCGCGCAGGACGTGCTGCTCGCCGCCGTCGCCCAGGCGGTGGCCGAGTGGACGGGGGAGCGCGAGGTGGTGCTGGACGTCGAGACGCACGGCCGTGCCGAGCTGTTCCCGGACGTCGACCTCAGCCGCACCGTCGGCTGGTTCACCGCCGTCCACCCGGTGACGGTGGCCCCGGACCGGTCGGCCGGGGAGGCCGGCCCGGCCGCCACCTACCGCACGGTCCGCGCGCTGCTGGACGCGCTGCCCGCCGAGGGCCTCGGCCACGGCCTGCTCCGCTACGCCGCGAGCGATCCCGCGGTGCGCGACCGGCTGGCCGCGCGGCCGCCCGCGACCGTCAACGTCAACTACCTCGGCCGCGCGGGCCGGCTGGTCGGCGGCGGCGCACCCGCCGAGGGCCGGGCGCTCACCCCGCTGCCGCTCGCCGGCACCGGCGACCGCGGCCCCGGCAACCCTCGCCCCTACCCGCTGGAGGTCAGCGCCCTGCTGATCGACGACCGGCTGCTGGTGCGGGTGCGCCACAACGCGGCGGCGCACCCGCCGGCGGACGTCCGACGGCTGCTCGACCGCGTCCTGACCGGCCTGACGGCCATCGTGTCCACGCTCGCGACGGTCCCCGCCGCGGACCGCGCGCACCCACTCGCAGGAGGCCAGTAGTGTCAACGACCCCTTCTACCCCCGCGGATCCCGTCACCCCTGCCACCGCCCTCGTCCGGGCCGGCTGGGCGGCGGCCCTCGGCCGCGACGACTTCGGTGACGAGGACGACTTCTTCGCGGTCGGCGGCCACTCGCTGCTGGTCGCCCGGATCATGGCCGGCATCGGCCGGCAGGTCGGCACCCGGCTGCCGCTGCGGATGTTCTTCGACCACCCGACCGTCGCGGACCTCGCCCGGGCGCTCACGGCCCGCGGGCTCGTCCCGGCCGAGGAGAAGGAGGACGGCGCGTCATGACCGGACCGGACCGCCTCCTGCCCCCGCCGCAGTGGTTCGCCACCGCCCGGCCCTTCCCCGTCACCGCGACCGTCCCCGACCTGCTGCGGGCCGCCGCCCGGGCCCACCCCGACCGCCCCGCCCTGGTGGCGAGCGACGGCACCGTCCTCACCCACGCCGAACTCGACACCTGGACGGACCGGCTGGCCCGCCTGCTGGCCGGGCGCGGCATCGGCCGCGGCGCGTACGTGGCGCTCTACGCCGACCGCACCCCGCTGGCCGCCGCCTCCCTCGTGGCGGTGCTCAAGTCCGGCGCCGCGTACGTGCCCATCGATCCGGCCTGGCCCCGCGCCCGCGCCCTGGAACTCCTCACCGACCTGGGCGTGAGGTGCGTCGTCGCCGGCCGCGCCCGCCTCAAGGCCGTCCAGGAACTGCGCTGGGACGCCCCCTCGGTGCGCGAGGTGATCTGTCCCGAGATCACCGCGAAGGACACCTGGGCCGAGGTGCTGGACCGCGAGATGGTCGAGGAGTTCTTCGACTTCCTCTCCGGCGAGCCCGACCCGCTGGAGGCGGCCGGCTTCAACCTGCGCCGCTCCGAACGCCCCTACCGGCCCGGCGACGTGACCGGCTACCGCGACCACGTCGGCCGGCTGGGCCGCGAGGCGGCCGGCGAGGGCGCGCGGATCCTGGAGGTGGGCTGCGGCTCCGGCCTGATCACCGAGGCGCTGGCTCCCACCGCCGCCCGCTACGTCGCCGTCGACCCGTCCTCGGTGGCCGTCGACCGCAACCTGGCCGCGGCGGCCGCGGGCGGTTACGCGGCGGAGGGCGCGGTCTGCTACGCCCACGAGGTGGCGCAGGCCGTGTCCGGCCGGTTCGACCTCGCGATCATGGCGAGCACCGTCCAGTTCCTCCCGGACATGGACTACTTCCTGGAGACGCTGCGCGGCCTGCTGCCGATGCTGCGCCCCGGCGGGACCCTGCTGCTGGCCGACCTGATCGACCCGGGCCTGGAGGCCCACGCCGGCCTGCGGATCCCGCCCGCCCTGCTGGAGCGGCTCCCGCAGCTGCTGCCACTGGTCGCCGGGGTCGAGGTACGGCGCCGCCGCGCGGAGGACTTCGTCGGCGAACTCTCCCACCGCTACGACGCGTTCATCACCGTGGGGGAGGGCGCGGTACCGGCCGTGCGGCCAGGCCGGGTGCGGACCGGCGCCGACATCGAGGCCACGCCCGCCGGAGCGCTGCCGCCCGGCACCGTCACCGCGGACGACCTCGGGTACGCCGTGTTCACCTCCGGCTCGACCGGCAAGCCCAAGGGCGTCATGGTCCAGCACCGGCCGGTCGTCAACCTGATCGAGTGGCTGAACCGCACCTGGGCGGTCGGGCCCGGGGACCGCATCCTCGCCGTCGCCTCCTTCTGCTTCGACCTGTCCGTCTACGACCTCTTCGGGGTGCTCGCGGCGGGCGGTTCGGTGCACCTGGCGACCCAGCCGGAGACCGCCGAACCGGAGGTGCTGATCGACCTCCTGGAGGCCGAGCCGATCACCCTGTGGGACTCGGCGCCGGCCGCGCTCGCGATGCTCACCCCCTTCCTCGACGGACGGCCCGTCGAGGGGCGCGGCTCGCTGCGGCTGGTGCTGCTGAGCGGGGACTGGGTGCCGCTCACGCTCCCCGACGAGATCCGCGCGGCCTTCCCCCGCGCCGAGGTGGTGGCCCTCGGGGGCGCCACCGAGTGCACCGTCTGGTCCAACGCCTTCCCGGTGGGCGAGGTGGACCCGGCCTGGCCGAGCATCCCGTACGGCCGTCCGATGGCCAACGCCCGCTACCACGTCCTCGACGCCGCCCTGCGGCCCCAGCCCGTGGGGGAGCCGGGCGACCTCTACATCGCCGGGGCCTGCGTCGCCGCGGGCTACGCCGGCCGGGCCGCGCTGACCGCCGCCTCCTTCCGCCCCGAACCGGGCTCTCCGGAGCCCGGCGGCCGGATGTACCGCACCGGCGACCGCGCCCGCTGGCTGCCCGACGGGAACCTGGAGTTCCTCGGCCGGCTGGACGACCAGGTGAAGGTGCGCGGCCACCGGATCGAGCTCGGCGAGGTCCAGCACGCCCTGCACCGGTGCCCGGGGGTGCGCGCCGCGCTCGTCACCGCGGTGGACCGGCCCGGCGGCCGCGACCTGGCCGCCTTCTACGTCCCGGCGGCCGACGGTCCGTCCCCCGAGGACGCCCGGGCGTACCTCCTCACCCGGCTGCCCGCGCACCTGGTGCCCGCGCGGGTGCTGGCGGTCGACGCGTTCCCGGTGCGCGACACCGGCAAGGTGGACCGGGCGGCGCTGCTGCGGCTGCTGTAGGCGGGAACGTCGAAACGGGCGGTGGCGGGAGGATCCGCCACCGCCCGTCGCTGTTCCCGGAACTCAGAACGCCGCACCGGCCGGCCGGGGCTCGCCCATGAAGTGGACGATCTCCTCGTGGTTCGTCGAACGCACCGCGTTCAGCGCGCCGCTGCGGTAGTAGAGGTCCAGGCAGGTCGGGTCCGGGCCGAGGTCCGGCTCCTGACCGGCCCGCATCAGGGCCAGCGCCGCCGGGACGTTGTGGCTGAACGTCACACCGGCCCGCCGGAAGTAGCCGCGGCCCGCGACCTCCTCGACCAGCGCCTCCTGGTCCGCCACGACCGGCTGGGTCAGCAGGTCGTAGCGGAACACCTCGTCCAGGAACGCCCGGTGCTCCGCGCCCAGCCGCGGGCTCACCGCCTCGCTCCACCAGCGTTCGAGGGCCGTGCGGCCCGCGCGCTCGGTGAACAGGTAGCCGATCGCCGCCGCGTAGGCCGGGGCGCCGCCGCCGTGCGCCCGCGCGGCCGCCTCGCGCAGCGGCGCGGCCTCGGGGGCGCGAGTCGTGTCGATCCAGTCGGCCAGGCTGTCGAGCACCTCGGACTGGGTCCACCCGGCGAGCCGGCGCAGCGGCAGCCAGCAGTGCCGCAGCACGGCGTTCTCGGCCACCACCCGGGCCCAGAACAGGAACCGCTGCATCCGGGCGTTGTCCTCGAAGGTCATGGTGCGGTGCGCCAGCACGTACTCGAAGTCGTCGTGGTCGCCGCGCAGTGCGACGATCCCGTGGACCTCCTTGTGCTCGGAGTACTCCGTGTTGGGCAGCAGCATGATCGGGTAGACGGCGATCCGCGAGACGTGCTCGGCGAGTTCGTCGTAGCCGCGCAGGAAGGACTCGACGGTCTCGCCCGGCGCGCCCCAGATCAGCTCGGCGTAGCAGTCCAGGCCCTCGCGGCCGAGCCACTCGACGAGCTCCCGCCAGTCGTTGACCTTCATGTTGCGCCGGCGCATCGAGTCCAGGGCGTCCGGGCTGAGCGACTGCAGGGCCAGGGTGAACGAGCTGCGCAGGCCGGCCTCCTTCATCCGCCGCACGATCTCGTAGAACACCTTGGACTTGTTCTTCGCCCAGGAGGTCTCGAAGGCCCGGGGAAATCCCAGGCGGCGATTGATGGAAATGAGGTCCTCGACCAGTTCGAGATCGATCGGAAGCATCCCGAAGTTCGCGTCGCAGGCCACCACGGTGTGCACGCCGAGTTTCCCGAAGAGTTCGAGTTCGGCGCGCAGCCGTTCGCGCGAGAACGCGCGCACGCGCTGGCCGACGGCGCCGCCCCAGTAGCAGAACGCGCATTTGTACGGGCAGCCCCGGTTGGTCTCGATCAGGGCGACGTCGTAACGGAAGTTCCCGGCCTCGTCGAGCAGGTCGATCGCACCGGTCAGGAAGGGTGAGGGGATGATGTCGAGGTTCTCGATCCTGGGCCGGTCCCCGGTGGTGACGATCGTGCCGTCGGCGCGCCGGAAGGATATTCCGGCGATGTCGTCGAGCTCGTGCCGCGAACGGCCGTCCCGGCGGGCCCGGACCAGCTCGGGGAAGGTCAGTTCGCCCTCGCCGTTGACGATCACGTCGACCTCCGGGTGGAGCCGGAACACCCGCTCCGCCTGACCGCTGACGTGCGTGCCGCCGAACACCGTCCAGCCGTCGGGCTGCAGTTGGCGGTAGGTCGCGGCGAGGGCCCCGAAGGCCCGCACGTTCCAGCCCAGGACGGAGAAGCCGACGAGGTCGGGCAGTTCCTCCCGGAACAGCCGGTGGGCCATCTCCCCGTGCGTCACGCGGCCCCGGAAGTTGCAGATCTCGACCGCCGTCCCGGACCGGAGTCCGGGATCCTCCAGAATCATGGCCTTCAGGTATCCGGAGGCCAGCGGCATGGATTCCAGCGGCATGTCCCAGACGCCCTGCTGAACGAGTGCCACCCTGAGCTGCGGACCATGCATTCAGCGCTCCAATTCTCCACGTCGAATGGTTCTGGAGAAAGTCTGGCGGGCCGCGGTGGAAGGGTAAAGCGGCGTTTGACCGGAACGCGGACAGCGGGCGCCGGAAATGCCTATCATGCCGCCCATGGCAAAATATCGATGGCTGGTGGAGATATCCGGGCAGGCCTCCGCCGGGACGGTGCTGTACGCGTTCCCGCACGCCGGAGCGGGCACCGCCGCGGTCAAGCCGCTGTGCCGCGGGCTGGGCGAGGACTGCCAGGCGGTGGCGGTGCGGCTGCCCGGGCGCGAGTCGCGGATGGACGAGGAGCCGTACACCGAGCTCGGCCCGCTGTGCGACGGCCTCGCCGAGCAGGTCGCCGCGCACGCGGACGGGCGCCGGGTGCTGTTCTACGGCCACTGCGGCGGCGCGGTGTTCGCCTACGAGACGGCCCGCCGACTGCCCCCGGGCCGGCTGGCGGGGCTGGTCCTCTCGGCCCAGCAGGCGCCGGACCGGATCCCCCCGGTGCACACCTGGCGGCTGCCCGACGACGAATTCCTGGCCCAGGTGGCGCGGGACGGCTACCTGCCGGAGGCGGTCCTCGGCCAGCCCGAGCTGCGGGAGCTGGTCCTGCCCGCGCTGCGGGCCGACTACGAGGCCATCGAGCGGCACGAGTTCGCGGTCGACCCGATCGGGGCGCCGGTGCTCGCGCTGCTCGGCGAGGCGGACCACTCGGTGGCGGAGGAGGACGTGGCGGCCTGGTCGCGCTTCACCACCGGCGGGTTCCGGCTCGGCCTGCTGCCCGGGGGGCACAACCTGCTGCTGGAGGACCCGGGCGCGGTGGCGGCCGTGCTGCGGGCGGAACTCGGCTGAGGGGAACGGGTGGTGGGCGGCACCGCGTGCGTCAGGTGCACGCGGTGCCGCCCACCACCCGTCCGCCCAGCGTGCCCGCCGCGAAGGCCTCCCACATCGGCCGCCGCCGGGGCTTCCCGCTGGACGTGCGGCGGATCAGCCCGGAGGGTCCGGTCACCACCACGACCTCGGCCCCGTCCAGCCCGCGCCGCAGCCGCTCGACGGCCGCCGCCACCCAGGCCCCCTCCCGGCCCTCGACCACCGCCACGGCGGTGTCGACGCCGGCGAGGGCGCCCAGCAGCACGGCCGGGCGCCGGTGCCGCAGCTCCGCGATGCCCGTCAGCACCGCCTCCAGGTCCTCGGCGAAGACGGTGCGGGCCCGCTGCTTCAGGCTGTCCCCGAGGCGGCCGAGGACGTAGAGCTCGCCCTCGTGCCGGAAACCGCTGTCCCCGGTGCGCAGTTCGGTGGGGTCGAAGGCGGCGGCCCCGAGGTAGCCGTCGGCGATGGACGAACCGGCGCAGACGATCTCGCCCACGTGGCCCGGCGGCAGCTCCTCGCCCTGCTCGTCGACGACGCGTATCCGGCCGTCGGGCAGCAGCGGGCCTCCGCAGCCGACGAGTTCGAGGCGTCGCTCCGGCGGGGTGTCGGGGCCGGCCGGCTCCATCGGGTGCCCGGTCCGAAGCGTGCTCCGGTCCACCCGCAGGGTGCGCGGCTCCGCGCTCAGCGGCACGCCGGTGACGGCCAGGGTGGCCTCCGCGAGGCCGTAGGCCGGCAGCATCGACGCGGCGCGGAATCCGTGCGGCGCGAGCAGGTCCACGAAGCCGGACAGGATGGCCGGATCGATCCGCTCGGCCCCGGTGATGACCGCCCGCCACCGCCCGAAGTCCAGCCCCGTCAGCGCGTGCGGCCGGACCCTGCGCACCACGTGGGCCAGTCCGAACGCGGGCGTCGCCGTGAGCCGCGCGCCGTGCTCGCCGAAGCAGCGCAGCCAGGCCAGCGGCGAACGGACGAAGTCCTCCGGGCGCAGCACCCACAGGTCGGCGCCGGTGGTGACCGGGGTGAGCAGGCAGCCGACGAGGCCCATGTCGTGGTGGAACGGCAGCCAGGTCGCGGTGGGGTCGTCCGGTCCCATGCGCAGCCACCGGCGGACGGCGGCCAGGTTGGCCGCCAGGGCCCGCGCGGAGACGACGACCGCGCGGGCGGGGCCGCTGGAGCCGGACGTGAACTGGACGAGCGCGGTCGCGGGTGCCCCCACCGGGGCGGCGTCGGCGGCGCAGCCGTCGGGCCACGCCTCGCCGAGGTCGAGCACGGGGGCGGGGGCGACGGGCGGGGGCAGGCGGAGGGCGAGGCCGGGGGCGGGCGGGCCGGCACCGGGCAGGCCGCGGGCCGTCGGCCCGGCGGCGGTCAGGATCACCGTCGGCCGCAGGGCGGCGAGCTGGGCGGCCAGCTTGGCCCGGTACGCCGCGTCGTCCTGGAAGGTCGCCGGTGGTGCCAGTGGCGCGGGCACCGCCCCGCACAGCAGCGTGCCGAAGAAGGCCGCGACGAACTCCGGCCCGGAGCCGAGCACCAGGGCCACCGCCCGGCCGGGCCGAACGCCGGCCGCCCGCAGCCGGTGGGCCACGGCGTGGGCGGCGGCGGCCAGTTCGGGGTACGGGTGGCGCACCCAGGTGCCGTCCGGCCGGAGGAAGCGGATGCCGCGCTCCGGGGCCGGGGCGTCCAGCCAGTCGAGCAGTCCGGGCGCCGTCACCGGGCGCCCGGGGCGGTGCGGGGGAGGAGTTCCTCCAGGCGGCGGGCTCCGGCGAAGACGCCGAGCAGCCGGCCGGCCGCGACCGGATCCGCCCTCGCCTGCCGCACGGCCGTGGTGAGGTGCTCGTCCGCCCCGGTCAGGGCGGCCTGGCGGCAGGCGAACTCGAACGTCGCGGCGGAGCCCGCGTCCCGCCGGGCCTGGTAACGGGCGAGGGCGCGGTCCGGCGGGAGCTTCCCGGTGAGGGCGTCGTGCAGGGCGGCGGCGAGGTTCTCGGCGTCGGTGAAGGCGTCGGAGATGCCGCGCGCGGCGATCGGGTCCTTGTGGTGGCCCGCGTCGCCGGCCAGCGCCCAGCCGGGGCCGTGGGACTGGCGGTAGTAGTTGCGCAGGCCGGCGGCGCCGCGCACCGGCCCGGCGAGTTCGGCCGCGGCGATGCGCGCGGCGGCGCCGGGGAAGCCGGCGAGCGCGTCGACGTAGCCGCGCCGCCGCTCGCTCCCCCAGTCGCGGAAGGCCTCGCGGCGCAGGCTGAGCGCGACGACGGTGCGGCCCTCGTGGGTGGGCCACATGGACAGGCCGCTGCCCGGCCGGAAGTGCGCCTCGACGCCGTCCACCGGCAGTCCGGTCCAGTAGGCGTAGGCGGTGGCGGCGAGCGGCCCGCGGTCGACGAGCATCGGGGCGTCGACGGCACGGGCGACGGTCGAGTTGCGTCCGTCGGCGCCGACCACGACCTTCGCGGCGACGGTGAACCGTTCGCCGTCCGCGGTCTCGGCGAGCACGCCGGTGACCGGGCCGCCGTCCGCCCCGCGCAGCACGTCCCGCACGGTGACGCCCTCGCGCAGGTCGGCCCCGGCCGCCCGGGCGGCGTCGGCCAGCAGCTCGTCCAGGACGGTGCGGCGCGGCGCGTAGGTGACGGCCGGGCCGGTGACCGCGTCGTCGCAGGTCGGGGCGCCGCTGAGGGTGAGGCCGCCGAAGTCCAGGCCGATCCGCTCCAGGGGTGGGCAGCCGGTGGCGACGAGCGCGTCCAACAGGCCCCAGCGGGCCAGCCGTTCGACGCCGGGCCGCTGCACCCAGTGGGTGGACATGGTGTCGCTGGGGAAGCGGTCGCGCTCCAGCACCAGGACCCGGTGGCCCTGCCTGGCGAGCAGCATGGCCAGCGGGGCGCCCGTGCAGCGGGCACCGACCACGATCACGTCGACCTCGGTCGCGGGGGACGGCGTCTGCGCCGCGGCGGTGTTCAACTGACGCTCGTCCGCGCTTGAACCGCTCCGGCGGCCCGCGGTTCGTCGCCCCGCTGCAGGCTGTCGGCCAGCGACTGGAGGATCCCGGCGCAGCCGTGGCTCAGCTCGACGACCGACACCAGGCAGTGCGCGGGCAGGCGCTGGGCGATCTCCTGCTGCTCGCGGACCACCGCGTGGCAGGCGTCGAACATCCGCAGCAGTGTGCGGCCCGTCTCGTTGAAGCGCAGCGACGGATCCTTGCGCAGCCGGTCGAACAGCCCGGCCAACTCGGCCGGGGACTTCGGTTCCTGACGCTGCGCCGCGGGTTCTCGTGGCGGTGCGTTCCGCTCGGCGCCGCCGCGCCGCCGGGCCGGTACCGGGTCCTCGCCGCGGCGCAGCCGGTCGCGCACGTCCGCCGCGGTGGCCGGGGAGATGCCCGCCTCCCTGGCTATCTGGCGCAGGGAGGCCTGCGGGTTGCTGGCGATCAGTTCGACGGCGCGTTCCCGCCCCTGGGAGCAGTCCAGCGGCCGGGAGCGGCCGTCGCGGCCGATCCGGCTGGTGAGCTTGGGCAGGTGGGACACCTGCTCCTGGCGCAGCTCGGCGACCTTCTTGGCGGACAGCCCGGCGACGGAGGCGACCATCCGGTCCGACCAGGCGGGGTGGGTGGCGAAGATCCGCCGGGCCGCCGAGCTGCGGTCGGCGAGCGAGAGCGGCAGCCCGTGCTTGATGTTGGCGGCCACGGAGAGCAGGAAGACGTCCGCCTCGCTGCCCTGGAAGAAGCGGACCTCGATCTCCTGCTGGCCGCGCAGCTCCGCCGCCCGCAGCCGGTGCATGCCGTCGACCACCCGCATCGACGGCTGGTGCACGAGGATCGGCGGGTGGGTGGCGTCGGAGGCGGCGAGCAGGCGGACGTGCTCGCCGTCCTCGCCCTCCAGCCTCGGCGAGTCGGCGTCGAGGAGCGCGCGGATCGGCACCACGGTGACGGCGGACCGCTGCAGCTTGTCGTGCCGGAGCGACAGCAGCAGTGAGGTGGGATCGCCGACGTGACAGAAAGGCTGAGTCGTGCTCATTCGACGCTACTCCCCGTGTGTGACGGAACCGTTGTCCGGGAAGGCGCGCCTGGGTCGGCTCAGGCGGTAACGTTCCCGGAGTCGTTGAGGTTCAGCGGATTTTCGAATTTCTGGGGCGGTCCGTGGACCGGCGCCCGCCGAGCGTCCGCATCCCGTTGTCGCCCCCCGTCAATGTTCCTGACAATGCGTGATTTAGCTGCGAACAGTCAAGGGTCCCGGCGGCCCCGGGACAATTCCCGGCGCCGGGTGTGAGGCGGGTCGCGGCCGGGTAGGCAATCCTGTTCCCGGGCGCCGGGGTGCTGGCGGCGGACGAATCCACGGAAAGCTTCGGTCAATTCCAAAGCGACATCGGCGTGGTTCCCGCGGATTCGGTGCGCGGTGTGCTCACGGCCGGTCGGCACCGCCGGGGCGGCGGGGGTGCGGCCCGGTCCGCCGCGCCCCGGGGTGGGCCCCGAGCGCCCTGCGGGGCGTCAAGATGCTCGTGTGACGGGACTGGTGGCGGAATCCTGCCACTGGCGTCGATCCGCCGCCAAGCCGTCGGGATCCGGCCGGGGGCGGCCGGCCGAGGCCCGGCGCCGGCGCGGCGCGGCCGGCGGATGTGCGTACGAATCTTCATGAGAATGCGCGCACGGCGGAGGGTCGTGGTGCGCGGGCCGCGTGCGGTCGGGGTCGGGCCGGGCTGCGGACGCGCGTGCGAATGCGGGGTGTCCGGTCACCGTCGACTTCCCCCGGAAATCCGCCTAGGGTGCGAAGCGGGTCGAACTCCGGCCGTTCCGTTCGAGTTCACCCGATGATTTCCCGCGCTATTCAACGGCGTGAATCCTCGCATTGTCCTCAGGGGGCAGCATGGTTCTGCACGTGCGGCATGTCGGTCTCGGCGTACCGGATCTCCGGAGCGCCGCGGAATTCTACGAGAATCGCTGGCGGCTGGACGTCGTCGAACGCGACGGCGACCGGATCTATTTCGGCGCGGGCTGCCCGGAGAGCCACGTGCTCCGGCTGCGCGCCACCGACGAGCCGAGGGTCGACCTGATCGCGCTCGCCGCGGAGTCGGCGGCCGAGGTGGATCTCGTCGCCGCGCGGGTCGCCGCCCACCCGCGCGGCCGGCTGCTCGGCGAGCCCGGCCCGCGCCAGGACCTCGGCGGGGGCCACGCGGTGCGGTTCCTGGACTGCGACGGCCGGACGGTCGAGGTCTCCGCCGACGTGGCGGGGCGGGTGTTCACACCCGTGACCGCGAGCGAGACCCGCCCGAAGGGGATTGGCCACGTCGTGCTGAACACACCGGATATCCAGGTGGCGCGCGAGTTCTACGAGACGGTCATGGGATTCCGGGTGACCGACTGGGTCGAGGACGTGATGTGCTTTCTGCGCACCGGCCCGGTGCACCACACCATCGCCTTCACCCGCGCCCCGCACACCTCGCTCAACCACGTGGCTTTCGAGGTCCACGGACTTGACGAGTTCATGCGGGCCACGGGCTCGCTGATGCGCGCGGGCATTGCCCCGGTCTGGGGCCCCGGACGGCACGGCGTCGGGCAGAACACCTTCTCCTATTTCCAGGAGCCGTCCTCCGGTTTCGTGCTGGAGTACACCACCGCCGCCCAGGTGATCGACGAGGAGCACGGCTGGACCCCGAAGGTCTATCCGGCCAACGCCCAGACCACCGACGTCTGGGGCACCGCCAACGCGCGCGACGAACTCGTCTCCGCGACCCTGATCGGCCGCCCCGACCCCGGCACCTGGACGCCCCCGCCGGTGTGACGGCACGCGGACGGGGCCAGGAGCGGCTTCCTCCGCGCCCGGCTCCGTCCTGCCCGGCTCCGTCCTGCCCGGCTCCGTCGTGCCAGCGCGCCCGTCGTCCGTGCCCCTCAGCGCACGTCCAGGCCGCCGTCCGGCCGGAGCACCTCGCCCGTCATCCCGTGCGCGTCGTCCGAGGCCAGGAAGCGGTACAGCGGCGCCAGTTGCGCGGGCGTCAGCACCACGCGCAGCGGATTGAAGTCCCGGATCACCGCGCTGATCCCGTCCGGATCGCCGAACACCTCCGCCGACCCCTCCGCCCCCACCGCCGCGCGCAGCCCCGTCAGCACGCCGCCCGGGGCCACCGCGTTCACCCGCACCCGGGGCGCGAGGTCCGCCGCCAGGTGCCGGACCAGCCCGACCGCGGCGTGCTTGGCCATCGCGTAGGCGACCCCCGAACCGTTGCCGCGCACCACGTACGAGGCGTCGGACAGCGTGAACACCATCGCGCCGCGCCGCTCCAGCAGCGGTTCCGCCGCGGCCCTGGCCGCCAGCAGGTAGCCCACGACGTCGACGTCCAGCACCCGCCGCGCCAGCTCGGCCAGTTCGGCCGCCGGCCGGTCGCGCAGCCCGACCCCGCCGTCGTGGATCCCGGCGTTGCCGACCAGCACGTCCAGCCCGCCGTGCGCCTCCACCGCGGTGCGCACCGCCCGCTCGTTGTCCGCCGCGCTGCGCACGTCCCCGAGCACCAGGGCCGTCCCGTCGGGCAGGGGCTCCCGCGGCTCCTCGTGGTCCAGCACCACCACCCGGTGCCCGTGCCGCGCGAGGTCCTCCACCACCGCCCGCCCGATCCCCGACGCCCCACCGGTCACGAGGGCGACCCGCGCCCCGCTCTGCTGTCCCACCACGGAGAACTCCCAGGTCCGCACGGATCCGACCCGGCAACGAGTACACCGCCCCCGCACCCGCCCACCACCCCCGCCCCCGCGAACACCCCACCCGCGTTCAACCGCCCCCCGTCGGCACTCGAACACCCCGCGTGCCCGGCTACCGTGGGCGGACGGGTCAGGAGCGAGGCCCGCGGGGGACGGCGAAGTCGCGGAGGCGGGCCGGGGACGAGCCCAACGCGGCCCATTCGCCGGTGACTTCCAGGACGGCGAGGCCGCTCGTCGGGTACTTCTCCCGGACGCGGTCGAGGGCCTCGCCGCCCGTGTCGGCGGCGAGGTCGAGGACCAGGTCCTCCAGGGCCGGGTTGTGGCCGATCAGGAGGACGGTCGCCGCGTGGCGGGGCCGGCCGCGCAGGACCTGGACGAGGTCGTCGGCGTCGGCGGTGTAGACCCGGGGGTCGAAGGCCGCGGAGGGGGCCTGCGGCAGTTCGGCGGAGGCCAGGTCCCAGGTCTCGCGCGCCCGCCGCGCCGGTGAGCAGACCACCATGTCCGGCAGCAGCCCCCGGTCGCGCAGCCATCGGCCGGCCTCGGGCGCGTCGCGGCGCCCACGCGGGCCCAGCGGGCGCTCCTCGTCCGGCACGCCGGCCGGCCACGCGGACTTGGCGTGACGCAGCACGATCAGTGTGTGGGGCGGGGGCGTGGTCGTGTCGCTCATGCCTCCAACCTGCCACAGAGCCCTCGATTACGGGCAGATCCAGCAGTAGAGGCGCTGCTCGCGGGCGACGGCCCGCCGCGCGAGCGCCGCGAGTTCGCGCAGGAAGTCGGCGAGGACGTCGACGTCGGGCGGCGTGGAGAAGACGTCGGACACCGCCCACTCGCGGGCGACACGGCCCGCTGCCGGCCGCGCACGCGGGCGGGCTGTCGAGCGAACCCGGATCACCAAACCCCTGTGTGCACGTCAACACGCTCCGTACACTGGCCCGGCGCCGAGGAGTCTCGGCCGTGTCCCGAGGGGGGTGGAGCGTGCTCGGCGGGCAGGCGGTGCCGGATCCGGACGAGGCCTACGACCTCGCGGAGTTCATCGACGCGCTCGGGCGACTGCGGTCGTGGGCGGGCGCGCCGTCGTACCGGGAGCTGGCGAGGTCGGTGGGCCGGCTGCTGCCCGTGCCGCAGCCGGTGGCCGCCTCCACGGTGGTCGACGCCTTCAAGCCGAACCGCCGCCGCCTCGACTTCGACCTGGTGGTCGCGATCGTCCGCGCGCTCGGCCTGTCCGACGACGAGGCCGACCGGTGGCGCCGGGCGTGCGTGCGCGTCCACGGGGAGGCCAGGACGGGCGGCGCGGACGCGGTCCTGCGCCACCTGCCCGCGGACCTCGCGACGTTCACCGGCCGCGCCCGTGAGGTGGACGCGCTCGTCGCGGCCGTGCCGGACACCGCCGGGGGCACCCCGACGGTCGTCATCTCGGCCATCGAGGGGATGGGCGGCGTCGGCAAGACGACGCTCGCCGTGCACGTCGCCCGCCGGCTCGTCGCCGCCGGGCGGTACACCGGGATCCAGCTGTACGCGAACCTGCGCGGCTTCGACCCCGACCACCCGCCCGGGGACCCGGCCGAGCTCCTGGGCGGCTTCCTGCGCCGGCTGGGCGTCCCGGCGAAGCAGGTGCCGGACGGCCTCGACGAGCGCGCCGCGATGTACCGCGACCGGATGTCCGACCGGGACGCCCTGGTGCTGCTCGACAACGCGGCCGACGAGAGGCAGATCCGGGCCCTGATCCCGGCGAGCCCCCGGTGCCTGGTCCTGGTCACCAGCCGGCGCAGCCTGACCGCGCTCGACGGCGCCGCCCTGTTCCCGCTCGACGTCTTCAGCCGCGACGAGGGGACGGAACTGCTGGCGCGGATCACCGGCGCCGAACGCGTCGCCGCCGAACCCACGGCCGCCGGGGAGGTCGTGGAGCTGTGCGGCCACCTGCCGCTCGCCGTCGCCCTCGCCGCCGGACGCCTGCGCTCGCGGCCCGCCTGGAGCATGGCCGACCTCGCCCACGCGCTGCGCGGAGGAGCGCCGGACGCGATCGGGTCGGGCCGCAGGACGCTGCGGCCCGTCTTCGACCTCTCCTACCGCGGACTGCCCGGCCCCGCGCAGCGCGTGCTGCGCCTGCTCGGCCGCCACCCCGGCGTCGACTACACCGTCCCGGCGGTCGCGGCCCTGGCGGACCTCCCGGAGCAGGACGCGGAGGCGCTGCTGGAACTGCTCCAGGACGAGCACCTGCTCCAGCAGAAGACCTACGGCCGCTACGAACTGCACGATCTCCTGCGCAGCTACGCCGCCGAGGCGGCGGCCCGGGAGCCGGGCACCGAGGGCGACGCGGCGGTGGAACGCCTCGCCCGGTGGTTCCTGCACTCCGCCTACAACGCCGCGAAGGCCGTCGACACGCCCGACCTCCCGTTCCCCACCACGCCCAGCGAGCACGGCCCGGCGACGTTCGACTCCTACGACGAGGCGCTGACCTGGTTCGACCGCGAGTGGGACAACCTGACCGCCGTCCAGCTCGCGGCCCGGGACCTCGGCCTCCACGACATCGTCTGGCAGCTGGCCGTCGCACGGAAGTTCGTCGCCGCGCTGCGCAACCACCTGCGGGACTCCGCCACCGGGCACGAGCTCGCGGTGGAGGCCGCGCGGGCGCTCGGGGACCGGGCGGTGGAGGCCCGGGTCACCGGCGGGCTGGGGCTGGCGTACCGGATGCTGGGGCGGCTGGAGGACGCGGAGCGGTGCTACGGCGCGGCGAGCGCGATCCTGCGGGAACTCGGGGACTGGGTGCGGATGGGACCGCTCCTGCTCAACATCGCGGGCGTGCACCAGTTCCGCGAGGACTACCCGAAGGCCCTGGCGGTGTACGAGGAATCGCTGGAGGTGTTCGAGAAGTCCGGGGCGATCGGGGGCCGCGCGACCGCCCGGCTGAGCCTCGGCGCCGTGCACCAGACGCTGGGCGACCTCGACGAGGCCGAGCGCTACTTCCTCCTCGCGCTGGAGGACAACCGGGCGGTGGCCGCCGCCGTCCGGGCCGACAGCAGCAAGGTCGGCAACCGGCGCGGCCTGGCCATCCTGCTCGGCCACCTGGCCACGGTGCACGCGGCCCGGGGCGAGGCCGAGCGGGCGGTCGGCGGCTACCGGGAGCAGATCGAGCTTCTGCGCTTCCTCGGCGACAAGCAGCTCCTCGCCGAAGCGGTCCGCGCGTCGGGCGACGCGCAGCTCGCGGCCGGCGACGCGACGGCCGCGCGGGAGGCGTGGACCGAGGCGCTGGCGCTCTTCGAGGGCCTCGGCGACGACGGGCAGGCGGCGGCGGTCCGGGAGCGGCTCGGGGGCGACTGAACCCCGGGCCGGGGCGCGGAGGGCAGCCGCGCCCGGAGCCCGCCGACGGGCTCAGCCGGGCTGCCCGGTCGGCATGATGGTGACCTGCTGCAGGTTGGCCCGCGGCGGCAGGGCGGCCAGGAAGCCGATCGTCTCGGCGACGTCCTGGGGCGTGAGCCACTCCATCGTCTCCTGCGAGTCCGCCAGCCACTGCTGCACGCCCGCGTCGGTGACGTGGTCCTGCAGCTCCGTGCCGACGATGCCCGGCTCGATCGCCGACACCCGCACGTGCTTCGCGCCCAGTTCGGCCCGCAGGTGGCGGGAGAGGTGGGAGACGTACGCCTTGGAGGCGGAGTAGACGGCGAAGGTGGGGAAGATGTTCTGGGCGGCGATCGAGGACGTGTTGATCAGGTCGGCGACGCCGCGCTCGGCGGCGGCCGTGACCAGCTGGGTCGTGAACGCGCCGATCACGTTCATCAGGCCGCCGATGTTCAGGTCGATCTGCCGCTGCCACTGGTCGGTGGCCAGGCCCTCGACCGGCGCCGGGAGCATCACCCCGGCGTTGTTGAACAGCAGGTCGGCGGTGCCCAGTTCGGCCTCGACCCGCGCGGCGGCGGCCCGCACCGCGGCGGCGTCGGTGACGTCGACGGCGATCGCCAGCGCGGAGCCGCCCTCCTTGCGGATCCGGGCGACCAGGTCGTCCAGCCGGTCCGCGCGCCGGGCCAGCACGGCGACCTCCGCGCCGAGCGCGGCCAGCTTCTCGGCGGTGGCCTCGCCGATCCCGCTGGAGGCGCCGGTGACGACCGCGACCCGGCCGGCGAGGGACTGGACAGGGGTGTGAGAAGGCATGCGAATGCACCTTTGAGGTAAGGGGATCGGAGTCCTGCTCGGCCGGTCTCCGCCGGCCGCACCACCATCAGACCACCGCCGGACGCCTCCGGAAGCGCCGTACCAGGCCCGCCCGGACCAGGTACTGGCAGGGCCACCTTCCGCCCGCCCGCGGCCGCCGCCGCTGCCCGACAATGGGGTCATGGACCGCAGCAGCGAGCTCGCCGACTTCCTCCGCTCCCGCCGGGCCCGGATCACCCCGGAGCGGGCCGGACTGCCCGCCGGGAGCCGGGCGCGCCGGGTGCCCGGCCTGCGCCGGGACGAGGTCGCCCGGCTGGCCGGGATGAGCACCGAGTACTACACCCGCCTCGAACAGGGTCGCTCCGGCCGCCCGTCCGTCGAGGTGGTCGACGCGCTCTCGCGCGCGCTCCGGCTCGACCCCGTCGAGCGCGAACACCTCGACGACCTGCTCGCCCGCCCCGGGGGTGCCCCCCGCCAGAGCGGGGCCGCACCCCAACGCGTCCGCCCGGGGCTGCACTTGATGCTGCAGACCCTGGAACACGTGCCCGCCTTCGTGATCGGCCGACGCACCGACGTGCTCGCCGCCAACCGGCTGGCCCGCGAGGTGCTCACCGACTTCGACGCGCTCCCGGCCACCCAGCGCAACCTCGCCCGCTACTACCTGCTCGACCCGGCCGCGCGCGACAAGGTCGGCGACTGGCCCCGGATCGCCGCCGAGACCGTCGCGATCCTGCGCCTGGAGGCCGGCCGCCACCCCGCCGACCGCCGCCTCGCCGACCTGGTCGGCGAACTCACCCTGCGCTGCCCAGAGTTCACCACCTGGTGGAACGACCACAAGGTGTTGCGCCGCACCCACGGCAGCAAGTCCTACGTGCACCCCGAGGTCGGCGAACTCCACTTCGCGTACGAGTCCCTCCAGCCCCCGGGCGACCCCGACCAGACCCTGTGCGTCTACAACGTCGAACCGGGCTCGCCCACCGCCGACGCCCTGCGTCTCCTGGCCAGCTGGACCGCCGACCCGGCCCCGCGCTGACCCGCCGGTCCGGCCGGACGGGGAGCTCGGCGTCCGCGGCCGGCGAGGACGCGGAACGCTCGCGCGGGCGCCGGCAGCGGGCGGCCGCGCCGCCACGCGAGGCCGACGGTGCGATGGGCGTCGGCGGCGGTGAGCGGGACGGTCTCGATCCCCGGGTGGCCGGCCACGGCCCCGGCCGGGACGAGGGCCGCCCCCCGCCTGGCCGCGACCAGGTCCAGGATCCCGGCGACGGTGTCCGCCTCCGCGGCGACCGAGGCCGTCACCCCGGACCGGTGGAAGACGCCGCAGGTGACCTCCCGCAGCCCGACGTCCTGACGCATGATCACGAACCCGCCGTCGGTCAGCTCGGACACGCCGACCCCGGCCCGTCCGGCCAACCGGTGCCCGGCCGGGACGGCGAGCACCAGCCGCTCCTCGGCGAGCGGCAGCCAGCCGTACCCGGGCGGGGACGGCTGCGGGCCCGTGAGCGCGAGGTCGACCGCGCCGACGGCCAGCAGGTCGAGCACGGCCGCCGCCGAGCCCTCGCGCACGTCGACGGCGTGGCCGGGCGCGTGATCCCGGTAGGCGGTGAGGAGCTCCGGCAGCAGCCACGACCCCAGCGAGTGCGCGCAGGCCAGGCGCAGCGGCTCGGCCGGCGCCGGGAGCAGCGCCGCGATCCGGTCCTGCGCCGACTCCAGTTCGTCGAGGGCGCGTTGGGCGTGCCGCCGGTACACCCGGCCGGCCTGGTTGAGCCGCAGCCGGTTGCGGTCCCGGTCGAACAGCTGCGTGCCGAGGTGCCGTTCGAGCCGGACGATCGCGCGGGACAACGTCGGCTGGGTGGTGCCGACGAGCGCGGCCGCATCGGTGACGTGTTCGGTCTCGGCGACGGCCAGGAACCAGCGCAGCTCTTCCGTGATCATCCGGACATTATGCGCGCGGCGCATGGTCCGCCGTCGCGGACGGCATTTCCGTTCGCTCTCGGCCCTCGGCGAGGCTCGGTACCGGCAAGCCCACCCCGCGATGGAGGTCCACCACCATGTCCGTTCCCGCCGCCCCCGGCACCGACGAGCGCCTCGCCCTGGCCGACCGCTTCCGCCTCGGCCTCACCACGGCCGACTGGGCGCTGATCCGCTCGCTGCTCACCGACGACGTCGTGTGGACGCTGCCCGGTGACAACACCGTCTCCGGCCAGGTCCGCGGCGTCGACGCCGTGATCGAGCGGATCCGCCTCATCGCCTCCTACGGCGTCCACTTCGACGTCCGGCGCACCCTGCTCAGCCGCGACAACCTCGCCCTGTCCCTGCACAACACGGCCGAGCGCGACGGGCGGGTGCTCGACGAGCACCTGGCCACGGTGTGCTTCCTGCGCGGGGAGCGGATCGGCGCGATCGAGACCTACGTGTCGGACGTCCCGGGCATGAACGCGTTCTTCGTGTGACGGCTGTCCTCCGAGAGCCGTCTTTGCGACGCGGCGGGCGGCGTGGGTAGGTTACGCGTCATGGCAGCCCGGCTCCCGTCGATGCGCCGGAGCGCCGCCCGTCTCCTGACCGCGCTCCTGACCGCGCTCCCGCTCACGCTGCCCGTCGCCCTGTCGCCGGCCCGCGCGTCCGCCTCCTCACCGGATCCGGCTCGCACCGAGGTCACGTTCCAGGGCGGCGACGGGCTCACCCTGCACGGAACCGTCCTGGAACCGGCCGGACACCACGACGCCCTGCCCGGCATCGTCCTGATCGGTGGCGGCGGACCCGGCCCGCGCGAGGACTACCTCCCGGAGGCGCAGGCCTTCGCGCGGGCCGGCATCGCCACCCTCGTCTACGACAAGCGCACCACCGGCTACTCCACCCTGCACCGGGACTTCGGCCTCCTCGCCGACGACGCCGCCGCCGGTCTGGAAGTGCTGCGCTCCCACCCGGGCGTCCGGCCGGGCGCCGTCGGCCTCTGGGGCTTCAGCGAGGGCGGCTGGGTGGCGCCGTTGGTCGCCAACCGCTCCACCGACGCCGCCTTCGTCATCACCATCGGCGGCCCGGGCCTCACACCCCTGCGCACCCAGCTCTGGGGCCTCGACACCCACCTCGCCCACCGCGGCGCCCCCGCCTCGCTGCGCCGCGCCGTCGACGGCCCGTTCACCCGGCTGCTCGGCGCGGCCGGCGTGTTCCCCGAGGGCGAGCACGACCCGCTGCCCGCCCTGGACCACCTGCGCCAACCGGTACTGGCCCTGTGGGGCGAGCACGACGGCATCGTCCCGCCGAAGGAGAGCGCCGAGATCTTCCGGCGCGAGCTCGCCGGCGCCGGCAACGAGCACGCCACCATCGGTTTCGTCCCCGGGGCCGGCCACACCGGCCGCCGCACGACGGACGGCGTGGACGGCCCCGGCTACCTCGACGCGATGACGGCCTGGACGAGCCAGGTCGTCGAGGGCCGCCCGCCCCGGTCCACCACCGCCGAGCCCCCGGCACAGACGGTGGCGAGCCGGGCGACGAACACGGGCCCGTGGTACGAGTCGGCGCCCGTCCAGTGGGCGGCGGGGCTCCTCATCCTGGTGGGCTTCCTCGGAGGAGCGCTGGAACAGCGTGGCCGGGTGGCCCGCTGGCTGTGTGGCCTCGGCACGGCCACGGTGGTCGGTGCCCCGGCGTACGTAGCGTTCGTCTTCGCCACCAACGCGGAGAGCACGGGCGTCGAACTCCTCTGGCGGCTGCTCCAGGCGACGGCCGTCACGGTCGTGGCCCTGACGGCGACACTGGCCGCGACGGCATGGCGCACCCGCACCGCGCCGCCGGCCCTGCTCGCGGCGGGCGCGCTGTTCGTCCCGTGGGCGCTGAGCTGGCGGCTGGTCCCGGCATGACGACGGCCTGAGCGGGTGGTACGGCCCTCGACCCGTGCGAGTGCGAAGGAGACGACCCCATGCCCGATCCGGGACCGGCGGGCCGGGCCCCGCGCACGAGGCCGTGTCCGCCGCGCTCGGCCGGGCCGCCGCCGTCGGGCACCTCAACGCGTTCATCACGCTGGACGCCGGGAAGGCGCTCGCGGAGGCGGCCCGCCGTGACGCGCGCGGCGGCCGGGAGGCGTGGTGCCTAGTCGTCAAGGACACCATCCACGTTGCCGGCCTGCCCAACTCCGCGGGCACACCCGCGCTCACCGGCTTCGTCCCGGGCGCCGACGCGCCCGTGGTCGCGGCGCTGCGGGCCGCGGGCGCGATCGTCCTGGGCAAGACGAACATGCACGACTCTCCTTGGGCGCCACCTCGTGCAACCACACCTTCGGCGCCGTCGGCAACGCCGCCGACCCGGCCCTGTTCGCGGGCGGCAGCAGCGGCGGGACGGCCGCCGCGGTGGCCGCGGGGATCGCCGCGGCCGGACTGGGCACGGACACCGGCGGTTCGGTCACCATCCCGGCCGCGCTCACGGCGTCTACGGCCTGCGCCCCAGCGCCGGGCGCTATCCCTCGGCGGGCGTCACGCCGCTGTCCACCACCCGGGACACCCCGGGGTTCCTGGCCCGCACCCTGGACCGGATCATCGCGCTGGACACCTTCGTCACCGGGGAGAGCGGCCTCCCGGGCGACCCCGGCCGCCGACTCCGGTTCGGCCTGCCGAGGCACGTGTTCACCGAGGACCTCGAGGAGCCGGTCCGCACCGCCTGGCCAGAGACGGTGGGCGAGGGCCTGAGGTGCGGAACGCTCCCCCCGACGTGGCCCGGAAGGTGCAGGGCGGCCTGAACGGCCTGAGCCCGCGGTAGGCCGGATGTCGGACCGGCCGCCTACACTCCACCCCGTGAAGCAGGACGAGCGTACGGGCGCGCCGGATCCGGCCGACGCGGCCGATCTGGCCGAGTTCATCCGGGCGTTGGAGCGGCTGCGGCTCTGGGCCGGCGGCCCGTCGCTCCGGGCGCTCGCCAAGCGGGTCGGCCCGCTGCTGCGCCCGCCGCAGCCCGTCTCCCACACCACCGTCGCCGACGTGTTCAAGCCGGACCGCCGCCGCCTCGACCCGGACCTCGTCCTGGCCGTCGTCCGGGCACTCGGCGCCGGCGAGGCGGACGCGGCCCGCTGGCGCGCGGCCTGCACCCGGGTGCACGCCGACGCGCGGGCCTGCGGCCCGGTCGGCGTCCTGCGGCAACTGCCCGCCGACCTCGCGACGTTCACCGGCCGCGAGCGGGAACTCGCCTGGCTCGTACGGCACTTCGCCAGCGGCGCCGCGGTCGTCTCGACGATCGATGGCCCGGCCGGGATCGGCAAGACCCAGCTCGCCCTGCACGCCGCACACCACCTCGTCCGGGCCGGCCGCTGCGCCGACGTCCAGCTGTACGTCGACCTGCGCGGCTGCGACCCCGAGCACCCGCCGGCCGACCCCAGTACCGTACTCGGCATGTTCCTACGGCAGTTGGAGGTCCCCGCGCACCGCGTCCCGACCGTCCCGGCCGAGCGCGCGGCGCTGTTCCGGGAGCGGATGCACGGCAAGCGGGCCGTCGTCGTGCTCGACGACGCGGCCACCGCCACCCAGGTCCGGGACCTCCTCCCGGCCTCCCCGACCTGCCTGGTGCTGATCACCAGCCGACACGAACTGACCGGCCTGGAGGGCGTCGCGCCGCACCGACTGGGCGCCTTCACCGAGGAGGAGGCACTGCTGCTCCTGACGAGAGTGGTGGGCGCGAGCCGGGTGGCCGCCGAGCACGAGGCCGCCGAACGCATCGTCCAGGCCTGCGGATACGCCCCCGGAGCCGTATCGGCCGTCGCGGCCCGCCTGCGATCGAGACCGGCCTGGCGCCTCGCCGACCTGGACCGTCGCCTGAGCCGCCCCCCGACCGGAGACCGCCCGACGCCCGCCCATCGGGCCGTCGGCATGGCATAGAGACCACCTGGTCCAGCAGTTCCTGCTGGACCTGCTGGTCGGGACGGCCCGCGCCGCGCTCGGCCGACCTCGGCACGGCGGGCGTCGTTCGTCGACGACGGCGAGTGCGGCGCCTGAGGGACGTGGGACGCGGCGAGGCCCGTCGGGCCCCGCGCCTTCGGCCGGATCCGCGACGGCCCCTATGCGGACGGGGTGCGGAAGATCTTGGTGAAGCTGTCCAGGGTGCCCCCGTTGGCGGTGAAGCCGAGGTAGGCCGCGCCGGTGGCGGCGAGGCAGAGGAGGACGCCGAGGTAGGTGCCGACGTCGGCGCCGGCGTCGATGAAGGCGGACTCGCCGACCGGGATCGACGGGTAGGTGAGCCAGCGGAGCAGGACGATGACGGTGGCGACCGCCGCGAGGACGAGGTTGGTGACGTGGCCCTGGCGGGCCGGGAGGCCGCGGCCGATGGCGGGGAGGGCGGCCATGATGCCCACGGCCACGAGGACGATCACCGGGATCCAGGCGCCGGCGCCCACGTCCCAGGCGTTGCCGCTCGCCGCGTACCGGGTGAGCAGGCCCGTGGCGCCCGACTTCTCGGTGACGGTGTACCAGGGGAGGAAACTGTCGATGAACGCGATCACGCCGATGGCGGCGAGTGCTCCGGACTGGACGCTGATCTTGACGGGCTGCACGGCTCCGACCCTTCTCTCGTGGGGTTCAGTTGACGTTTTGGGGTCCTTGCCCGGGCACCAGTTCGCACGGGCTCCGGTTGCCGTCGGTGAAGGAGCCGGGCCCGACGAACCAGCTGCACC
This sequence comes from Streptomyces sp. SP17BM10, assembly GCF_036322405.1. NCBI lineage: Bacteria > Bacillati > Actinomycetota > Actinomycetes > Kitasatosporales > Streptomycetaceae > Streptomyces > Streptomyces sp. SP17BM10. The sequence goes on from NZ_JAQYXB010000576.1 coordinate 46,416, forward strand.
ACGTGGAGGCCTCGCGCAGGACGAAGGTCTTCGTCTCGCTCCCGCCGGTGTCCCCGCCGCAGGCGTCGGCCCGCAGCGTGCCCGTCGTCCACCCGGCCGCGCCCGCGTCGGTGATGAAGGCCACGTAGGCGGTCTGGCCGACCGAGAACGTGGTCGAGGCCCCGGTGATCCGCTGATTCCCGGTGCCGAAGCCCGTACCGGTCGCGAGGTCCTGCACGCCGTCGTGGGCCTGGCCCGTGCCGGACGAGCGGGCCGCGGCGGCGCACAGCGCCACGTCGACCACCCCCGACCGCACGACCGGACCCTGGCGACCGTTCATGTGCTCGCCCTCCCGCTCGGGGACGGTCGGGAAGGACCGTCGGTCAAACGGTAGAGCTCCGGTCGCGGCGGCGTGAGGGATATGCGAAGTCGTGGCACTGCCGCTTCGAAACCGTGACAGATGTCCGGATCCGCGACGCCGGCGACTCGATTCAGAACAGGAGTCGCGGTGATCGTCCTTAACAAGAAAGGACTTTGACGGTCCGACAGATCTGTGGTCGACGCTCAGGACGGGCGCCGGCGAGCCCGCGGAGGTCGGCGGGCTCGCGGTGGCCGCCCCCGTCATCCCGGCCGCCCGCGCCGCGTCGACGTCGACGGGGGAGCCCCGTCGGCCGGGCCCGGCGGGAGCCGTGCTGCCACGAACCGCCGGGACGCGGGGCGGGGGAGGGAAGGGGAGGGCGGGGGGAGGTTTGGCGGGCGGCCCCGGGAATCTTGTATCGTTCCTCGCGAATCATCCAGAGGGGTGGAGGGACCGGCCCTACGAAGCCCCGGCAACTCCCCGTTCGACCCGGCGTCCGAAGTACGCGCCGTGCCGTCCGGGATCAGTGCCAACTCCGGCCTGTCGCCAACGTGGCGCGGGAAAGATGAGGAGACACGGTGCTCTCTGTGCTGTCCTTCGCCCGGGCGCTTCCCGCCCCGGCCCTTCCGCGTACCCGTCTCGTGCCCGGCGCAGGCATCCGGCCGACTTCTCCGGCCCGTTCTCGCTGACCACCCCCCCGCTCCCCGCGGGGAGCCCCCGCGGGCCGGACCACCCACCGGCCGCGGATTCGAGACTGGAGTACCCATCCATGGAGCTCACGAGCGGCGTCGGCGTGCTCGACAAGGCCACCGCGATCCTCGCCACCCTGGAGTCCGGGCCCACCACCCTGGCCGGGCTCGCCGCCGCCACCGGCCTGGCGCGCCCCACCGCGCACCGGCTCGCCGTCGCGCTGGAACACCACCGGCTGGTCACCAGGGACCTGCAGGGCCGGTTCGTCCTGGGCCCCCGGCTGGCCGAGCTGTCGGCGGCGGCGGGGGAGGACCGGCTGCTGGCGGCCGCCGGGTCGGTGCTCGTGCACCTGCGGGACGTCACCGGCGAGAGCGCCCAGCTGTACCGCCGTCAGGGCGAGGTCCGGATCTGCGTGGCCGTCGCGGAGCGGCTCTCCGGTCTGCGCGACACCGTGCCGGTGGGGGTGACGCTCCCGATGAAGGTCGGGGCCGCCGCCCAGATCCTGCTCGCCTGGGAGGAGCCGGAGCGCCTGCACCGGGGGCTCCAGGGGGCGCGCTTCACGGCCACGGCCCTCAGCGGCGTACGGCGTCGGGGCTGGGCGCAGTCCATCGGCGAGCGCGAGCTCGGGGTCGCCTCCGTGTCGGCGCCGGTGCGCGGGCCGTCCAACCGGGTGGTGGCCGCGGTCACCGTCTCCGGCCCGATCGAACGGCTCACCCGGCACCCGGGGGCACGCCTGTCCCAGGCCGTCATCGAGGCGGCGAACCACCTCACCGAGGCGCTGCGCCACCCGTGACCGGCCTGGTCGGTTCTCCGGGCGGGTCGATCGACCCGCCCGGAGAACCGGCTCAGAACCCGGCTCGGAGCCGGCTGTGAACCGGCTCAGACCCGGGCGGCCGGGGTGAGGAGCGCCGGACGGGGAACGCGGCTGATCACCGAGCCGATCAGGGTGCCGATCGACACCCCGAAGACCGCCGAGACCGCCGCCAGCACCGACTGGGCCCCGTTGCCCACCTCGATCTGGGCGGTGTTCAGCAGGCCGAAGGAGCCCGGCACGACGATCCAGAACGCGGGCAGGTAGAGCACCTGCCACAGCGGCCCGCCGGGCAGCCAGTGCACCAGGGTGGCGGCGACCGCGGCGGAGACCGCCCCGGCCAGGCCGCCGATCGCCGCGCCGTGCTCGGAGCCGACGACGACCTGGACGGTGACGCTCACCGCGATCACCGCGACGATCCACGGGACGGCGCTCGGCGGGGTGTTCACGTTGATCACGACACCCGCGACGGCGATCGCCAGGCCCAGCCCGATCACCCACCAACTCGGCTTGGCCACCTGGACGTTGGCCAGCGCGGAGGCGGGCATGCCGATCGCGGTGGCGGCCGCGGCCACCCCGGCGAGGAACAGCGCGAGCTGCACCGCCCCGGACACCAGGCGGGCCGTCCCGGCGCTGGCCGAGCCCGCGGCGATCTCCGACAGGCCGGTGACCAGCAGCCCGCCCGGCAGCAGGATCGCCAGCGTGGCGACGATCGTCCGCAGCGGGCCGTCCAGCAGCGAGGCCCGCGCGAGCGCCAGGACGAGCAACGCGACGAGGAACCCGGCGGTGACGGGCAGCAGCGGCCGCAGCGACGGCAGCCGCCGCGCGAGCACGGTCAGCCCCGCGACGACCAGCGAACCGGCGCCCGCCGCCAGCACGTTCGCGGCGACCGGCTGCAGGAACATGCACACCCCGACCCCGACCGGCAGCGCCCCGAGGTCCGCCACCCACGCCGGCCAGCGGGCCGGCGCCCGCCGGATCGCGTCCAGCTCGGCGAGCGCCCGGGGCCCGTCGAGCCCGCCGGCGCGCAGCCGGTGCACCAGGTGGAGGACGTCGGCCGTCTGCTCGAAGCGCAGCGCGGCGCCGACGGGCCGGAACGCGGTGGCGTCGTCCGCGCCGAGCGAGACGAACAGCCCGTTGGTGAGGGCGGCGACCCGCACCCCGGGTGCCCCCAGCGCCCGCCCCAGGCCGTGGAGTTCCTCCTCGACGTCGTGGACGGGCAGACCGCCGCCCAGGAGGGCGTCGCCCAGGTCGAGCAGGAGGCGGCGGAGCGGGTCGGGCGGGGCGGCGGTGTCCCGGACCGAGGGAGACGTGCTTGACATGGCACGTATCGTCCCATCCCACCCGATTCGGCCCGACCGTGCCCCGGGCCGTCCGGTTCCGCGCTGCTAGCCCCCGCCCAGCAGTCCGCGCACGTAGGCCGCCTGGCCGACGTGCTGGAGGTCGTCCGAGATCACGCTGATCAGCCGCACCCCGAGGGTGACCGGCGGGTCCCACGACTCGTCGACGATCCGCGCGAGGGCGGGGCCGTTCAGTCTGCGCACGTAGTCGACCGTCCGGGCGTGGACGGCCTCGTGGTAGCCCAGCAGCAGATCGGCGGTGGCAATCACCCTGGCGACCTGCGCGGGCCGGTGACCGTAGCCGGTGGCCGCCGCGGCGAACGGGAGGGCGAATCGCTCTGCCCAGCCCTCCGCCGTCCACGTCTGCTCGCGGTCGGCGGCGTCGGCGAGGTGGTCGTCCTGGATCCTGGTGAGGTGCCAGACCAGCCAGGCGATCGAGTTGGCCGAGTCCCGCACCCGGAACGCGAGCTGCTCGGGGGAGAGCCCGTCGACGACGCCGGCGACCTCCTCCCGGATCCGGCCGAACGTGTCCACCAGGAGATCGGCGCTGGTCACACCCGTCACTGTCGCCTCCACTCGGGGTCCTGCGCCGCTCGGGCGCCCCAACGAGCATGTCCCGTCACGGGTGCGCCAGCCACTCGGGGTCGCCCGGGGGCCGGGGCCCTCAGCGCCCGCGCAGCCGCCGCACCAGGTCGCGGGCGGCCTGCGGCCAGTCCGGGCGCTCGAAGGCGAAGCCCGCCTCCAGCAGTCTGGCCGGCACGACGCGGCGGCTCTTCAGCAGCAGCTCGCTCTCCGAGCGCAGTGCGAAGGCGCCGAGCTCGGCCATCCAGCGCGTGGCGGGCAGGGCGAGCGGCATGCCCCAGGCCGCCCGCAGCTCGCGCATGAACTCGCGCTGGGGCAGCGGGTGCGGGGCGGCGAGGTTGACCGGGCCGGCGAGGTCGTCCCGGGCGACGAGGAACTCGACGGCGCGGACGAAGTCCCGCGCGTGGATCCAGGACACGTACTGCGCGCCGCCCGCGATCGGCCCGCCGGCGCCCAGCCGGGCCAGCCAGGAGAGCGAGTCGAACGCGCCGCCGCGCTCCGGCCCGAGCACGACGGCGGTGCGCAGCGCGAGGCGGCGGGTGCCCGGGGTGTCGGCCCCGGCCTGGGCGTCCTCCCAGGCCCGGGCGATGTCGATGCTGTAGCGCCAGGACGCCGGGGCGTCGGGCTCGGCGCCGCCTATCACGCCGTGGAGCTCGTCGTTGGGCGCGTCGTGGCGGTGGGCGTAGACGGTGGCGGTGCTCATCTGGAGCCAGACGGCGGGCGGGCGGCCGGCGGCGGCGATCGCCCGGCCGACGGCCCGGGTGGAGAGCACCCGGGAGTCCATCATGGCCTGCCGGTTCTCCTCGGTGTAGCGGCAGTTGACGCTGCGCCCGGCGAGGTTGAGCACCACGTCGCTGCCGTCGACCTCGGTGGCCCAGGCCCCGAGGTGCCGCCCGTCCCACCAGACCTGACGGGGTCCGTGGGGCCGGCGGCTGAGGATGACGACGTGGTGCCCGGCGGCCGTCAGACGTCGGTCGAGCAGGGTGCCGAGCGCGCCGGAGCCGCCGGGTATGACGATCTTCATGACTTCCCCCTGGTCCCTGATCCCTGATCCCCGATCACGGGCTTCGAGCGTAGCGCCTCAATTGAACGCGTTCAAATATGCTCCGTCGGAGATGTTCGCCTTCACTTCGAGTAGCCGGATCCGTATAGTCGGATCCGGCTACTAGGAACCGACCAGAGATTGGCGGAACATGTCGATGGCGAAGCGAAGGATCTCCAACACGCTGGCCCTGGCCGTGCTGGGCCTGCTGCAGGAGCGGCCGATGCACCCGTACGAGATGGCATCCACCCTGCGGGAGCGGCACAAGGACAGCAGCTTCAAGGTCAACTCCGGCTCGCTGTACGACACGGTCGAGTCGCTCGTGCGGCACGGCTGGATCGAGCCGCAGGAGACCGCGCGCGAGGGCCGCCGGCCGGAGCGCACCGTGTACGCGGTCACCGCCCTGGGGCAGGAGGAGTTCGTCCGCTGGATCGACGAACTGCTGCGCACACCCGTCGCGGAGTACCCGAAGTTCATGGCCGCGGTGTCCTACCTCGGCGCACTCGGCCCGGACGGGGCGGCGCAGGCGCTGTCCGAACGGGCGGAGCACCTGGCCCGGCGGATCGAGGAGACGGGCGCGGTGCTGGCCGGCACGGTCGGCACCGGCGGCGTGCCCCGGCTGTTCATGATCGAGGTCGAGTGCGCGCTGCACGCCTGGGAGGCCGAACTGCTCTGGACGCGGCGGACGATCGCCGAGATCCGCGACGGCAGCCTCGCCTGGCCCAGGGCCGAGCGGACCGAACAGGGCTGGACCTGGTCCGACCCGACCGGCGAGAAGGGGAGCACCACCCCATGACCGAGGTGCTGATCGTGGGAGCCGGCCCCGCCGGCCTGTTACTCGCGAGCGAACTGCGGCTCGCCGGCGTCGACACCGTCGTGCTCGAACGCCACCCGTGGCGGCCGGACCACTGCCGCGGCTTCAACCTCAACGCCCGCGCCCTGGACCTGCTGGCCCGGCGCGGCCTCGCCGAGCGGCTGATCGCCGAGGGGTGGCGGGTGCCGCACGCCGCGTTCTCCGGCCTGCCCGTGACGCTCACCCTCGCGGGCGCGTACACCGGCCACCCGTACTCGCTGGGCATCCCGCAGACCCGGGTCGAGGAGATCCTGGAGCAGCACGCCCTCGACCTGGGTGCCGACATCCGGCGCGGCCACGAACTGCTCACGCTGGAACAGGACTTCGAGTCCGTCACCGCCACCGTGTCCGCCGACGGCTGCGAGTACCGGATCCGGGCCGCGTACCTGGTCGGGTGCGACGGCGGCCGCAGCACCGTCCGCAAGCGGGCCGGCATCGACTTCCCCGGCACGGCGGCGACCCGCTTCTCCCTCCTCGGCGACGTCGAACCCGCCGATCCCCAGGAGCTGCCGTTCGGTGTGAGCACCGGACCCGGCGGCAGCGTGTTCGCGATACCCCGCCCCGGCTACGTCCGGATCATCACCACCGACCGGCACCCGCCGGCCGACCAGGACACGCCCGTCACCCTGGACCTCCTGCAGGCCGCCGTCGACGAGGCGCTCGGCCGTCACGTCGAACTGCGCGCCCCGCGCTGGCTCACCCGCTTCGGCGACGCCGCCCGGCAGGCGGCCGAGTACGTCCGGGGCAGGATCGCCCTCGCCGGGGACGCCGCGCACATCCACCCGCCCGCCGGGGCGATCGGCGTCAACCTCGCCCTGGACGACGCGTTCAACCTCGGCTGGAAGCTCGCCGCCACCGTCCGCGGCACCGCGCCCGCCCACCTGCTCGACACCTACCACGCCGAACGCCACGCCGCCGGCGCGCACGTGCTCGCCAACACCCGGGCCCAGGTGCTGCTCGGCGAACTCGGTGAACTCGGTGAACTCGGCGAACCCGGTGAATCTGACGACCGGTTCGGCCCGCTCACCGACCTGCTCACCCGCGTCGCCCGCCACCCCGCGGGCAACCGCGCCCTCGCCGAGACCGTCACCGGACTGGACACCCGCTACGAGACCGTCCCCGGCACCGGCCATCCATGGCTCGGCCGTCTCGCCCCAGACCTCGCCCTGACCACGGGCGACGGTCGGACCCGCCTCAGCGAACTGCTCGCCCCAGGGCGCGGCGTCCTGCTCGATCTGACGGGAGGAGACACCCTCCGCGCCTCCGCGGCAGGATGGGCGGACCGCGTGGACCTCGTCAGCGCGACCTGCTCCGGCCGGGCCGACGTCCACGCCGTCCTCCTCCGGCCCGACGGCCACACCGCCTGGCTGCGCACCGCCACGCAGGACGCCGATCCCGAAGGGCTCCGGCAGGCGCTCCGACTCTGGTTCGGAGCAGCCTGACCGTCGACGGATCGGACGGCCGTCACCCTTGCGATCCGTCCGGACGGATCGGTGCTCGTGTGCGCCGGAACGGATGTCGCGCTGTTCAGCCCGCCCGCAGGGCGTCGAGCGCTTCCGAACGGTCGCCCTGGACGTCCCGCCCACCCCGGACCTGCCGGCGGTCCGCGCCCTGCTGGAGCACGGCGACGCGGAGGGCCGGTGGGACCGGGAGGAAGGCTGCGTCACCACCGCCTGGGCCGCGCTCGGCGCGGCTGCCGACGACTGACGGCAAGGGGCGGGGCCCGTTCACGCGGCCGCGCTCGACGAGGGCCGGAGCAGGCGGGGACGCCGGCCGACCCGCGCGTCCGGCTCAGCCGCTGACACCCAGCTGGGTCAGCAGCGTCTGGTTGTCCTCGATGTGCCAGTCCTCGACGATCCTGTCGGTGCCGACGTGCTGGATGTCGATGGCGTTGAAGTCGACGCGCCGGCCTGTGCCCCGGACGCCGTTGAAGGTGCCGGTGAAGTGGCCGCGGAACACCAGCCGGGCGGTGATGCGGTCCCCGGCGATCAGGACGTCGGACAGCTCGCAGGTCAGGTCCGGCACGGCGGTGCGGAAGTCCTTCGAGGCGAAGAGCGGGCCGGCCGGGCCCTGCGGGCGGCCCTCGGGCAGGGTGTTGTCCCTGAACTCCGGGGCGACCGCGGCGTCCAGGTACTTCCGCTGCCCGGTGTTCCAGAACGTGTACAGCTGCTGGGCCAGGTGGACCTCCTGGGCCGCGCGCCGGGTGCCGATCGAGCGGTCCACGGTGAGCGACTTCGGCTGGACGAGGTCGGGCGAGCGGTCGACCAGGCGCTGCGGCCAGGCGTGGGTGTCCGCCGGACGGGTGCGGTCGGAGGCGGCGGCGGTGGAGCCGCCGGCGAGGACGGACACCGCCGCGGCGATGGCGGCGGTGCGGATGAAGGTCTGTCGGCGCATGGCGGTTCGTTCCTCGGATCGGTGGAGGGGTGTCGGGACCGGCGGTGGTCAGGCGAGGCGTCCGCCGCCGTCGACGTGCAGCACGGTGCCGGTGACGTACGGGTTGTCCATGGCGTAGAACACGGCCTTGACCAGGTCCTCCGGGCTGCCGACGCGGCGGGCCGGGTTGCGCTCGGCGACGCCCCGCAGGAACGCCTCCTTGTCGGAGCCCAGGCCGTCCCAGGAGCCCGTGTCGACGATGCCGGGGGAGACCGCGTTGACCCGGACCGGGGCGATCTCCACCGCGAGTGCCTGCACCAGGAAGGCCAGTGCGCCGTTGGTCGTGGCCATCACGGTGCGCGAGGGCGCGGGACGCCAGGCGGCGACTCCGGAGAAGAAGGTGAACGAGCCGTTCTCGGACACCTGCCCCGCCAGGTGCTTGGCGAGCAGCAGCGGGCCGATCACCTTGGCGGCGAACGCGCGCTGCACGTCCTCCAGCCGGAGGTCCTCCAGCGGGCCGTTGGCCGGCACCGCGGCGGTCGAGACCAGGTGGTCGAACCGGCCGACGGCCCCGGCGAACTCCACGATGGACCGCTCGTCGGTGAGGTCGAGCGCGATCACCTCGGACGGCCCCGACAGCTCGCCGGCCGTCCACTCCAGCTTGCGCGGGTCCGGCCCGGCCAGCACGACCGTGGCGCCGGCGGCCGAAGCCGCCTTCGCGAGGGCCTGCCCGGTGCGCGAACCGGCACCCACGACGACGATCCGCTGAGTGTCCTTGAACATGGATGAACTCCTTTATGGGGTAGTCGAGTTGACCGCCGATCGAATCTCTCCGTCGGCCACGCCACAACTCTCCCCCGGCCCCCTGCGATGAGTCCAAGGATTGTTTTCTACCGGAGCCATAAAATCCCTTCATGACAATGCCGACGCTCAGGCAGCTCGAATACCTCGTCACCGTGGTCGACACCGGCTCCTTCACGCGCGCGGCCGAGCGGCTGCACGTCACCCAGCCCGCGCTGTCCCACCAGATCCGGGCCCTGGAGACCACCCTCGGCGGCCCCCTGCTCGAACGCCTGCCGCGCTCGGTCCGCCTCACCCCGACCGGCCGGGCCGTCCTGCCGCACGCCCGCGCCGCCCTGGCCGAGGCCGAACGCCTCACCGCGACGGCACGGCGCACCGCGGGCCTGGAGGAGGGCGAACTGGAGGTCGCCGTCATCTACTCCGTCAGCCTCGGCATCCTGCCGCCCGTCCTGCGGGAATGGCGGCGCCGCCACCCCGGGGTGCGGATCCGGCTGCGCGAGTACTCCCACGCCGACCGGCTCCAGGACGCCATGACGGCCGGCCGCGCCGACCTCGCCATCGGCCCCGTCCCGCCCGGCTGGACCGGGCCGATCCGCGAACTCGGCGTCGAGGAGTTCACCGTCGTCCTGCCCGCCGACGACCCGCTGGCCGGCCGCCCCTCCGGCACCGTCGCCCTCACCGAACTCGCCGACCGCGCCTGGGTCCACTACGCCCCCGACAACGGCCTCGCCGACCTGCTCGACCACGTCTGCGCCCGGGCGGGCTTCCGCCCCGAGGCCGCCGTCCGCGCCGAACAGACGTCCGCCGCGCCCCTCCTGGCCGCCGCCGGCCTCGGCCCGGCCCTCGTCCCCGCCACCATCGTCCCGGCCCACTTCGACGGCACCCTGCTGCGCCCCGACCCCCCGGTCCGGCGCACCCTCACCGCCTACACCCGCACCCGCCCCGACCCCCTCACCGTCGCCTTCGCGGACCTCCTCGCCCGTCAGGCCCGCGTCAACCCGGTGTAGGCCGTTCCCCGCGGAGCACCGGGTACCCGGGCGAGGAGGCTCGCGATCAGGGCGCGCCCACGGTCACGGAGCCCCGCCGTTCAGGCGGGGCGGAAGGTGCGGCGATAGGCCTGGGGGCCGACGCCGAGCGTGGCGTGGAGGTGCTGGCGCAGGGTGGCGCCGGTGCCGAACCCGGCGTGGTGGGCGATCAGGTCGACGGGCCAGTCGGTGGTCTCCAGGTAGTGGCGCGCCAGGTCGACGCGCTGGCGGATCAGCCATCGGCCGGGCGTGGTGCCGGTCTCGTCGCGGAAGCGGCGGCTGAAGGTGCGCACGCTCATGTTCGCGTGCGCGGCGAGTTCGGCCAGGGTGAGGGGCTCGGCGAGGCGTTCCATGGCCCAGGCCCGGGTGGGGGTGGTGCCCTCGGCGGTGGGATCCGGGACGGGGCGCTGGATGTACTGGGCCTGTCCGCCGTCGCGCCAGGGCGGCACCACGCAGGAGCGGGCGACGTCGTTGGCGGTCCGGCTGCCGTGGTCGCGGCGCACGAGGTGCAGGCACAGGTCGATCCCGGCGGCGACGCCGGCCGAGGTGCAGATGTCGCCGTCGTCGACGAACAGGACGTCGGGGTCGATGCGGACGGTGGTGAACATCCGCTGCAGGTGTTCCGCGTCGCGCCAGTGCGTGGTGGCGGGCCGGTGGTCGAGGAGTCCCGCGGCGGCCAGGACGTAGGTGGCGGTGCAGATGCCGACGATCCGGGTGCCGGGGCGGATGGCGGCCAGCGCCTCGCGCAGTGCGGCCGGGAGGCGGCCCTCCGTACGGATGGGGCCGAGGGCGTGGGAGGGCGCGATGACGACGGTGTCGACGCGGGCGAGCAGCGAGGCGTCATGGGCGACGGTCAGGCCGTAGTCGGCCTCGGCCCGCACCGGACCGCCGTCCAGACTGCACGTGGCCACGCTGTAGAGCCGGTTGCCGGCCCCGTCGCGGGCGGCGCCGAAGATGCGGGCGGGGATGCCGAGTTCGAAGGGGACGACGCCGTCCAGTGCCAGAACGCCAACGCGGTGCATGGCCGGATCCTTTCAGAGCTTGGCCGTCTCGCCACCACTGGCACCCTTCACCGCCCGGCAGGCTGAGGGACGCGCCGGAAGAACCGGCGCGGACCGCGACCACCGCACCCCGGAAAGAGAAGCGCCGCCATGCCCTCGGAAACCCCCGTTCCCACCATGCGTGCCGTCACCCAGGACACCGCCGGAGGCCCGGACGTCCTCAGGGTCGTCCGGACCCGGCGCCCGGAACCGGGCCGGGGTGAGATCCTGGTCCGGGTCCACGCGGCCGGGGTGAACCCGGCCGACTGGAAGACCCGGCAGCGCGGCGTGTTCGCCGACGGCACGCCGCTGCCCTTCACCCTGGGATTCGACGTCTCCGGAGTGGTCGAGGAGACCGGCGACGGCGTGACCCTCTTCCAGCCGGGCGACGAGGTCTTCGGCATGCCGCGCTTCCCGCACCCGGCCGGCGCCTACGCCGAGTACGTCACCGCCCCGGCACGCCACTTCGCCCCCCGCCCCCGGGGCCTGACCCACCTGGAGGCAGGCGCCCTGCCGCTGGCCGCGCTCACCGCCTGGCAGGCTCTCGTCGACACCGCCGGCGTCCGCCCCGGCCGGCGCGTCCTCGTCCACGCCGCCGCGGGCGGCGTCGGCCACCTCGCCGTCCAGATCGCGAAGGCCCGCGGCGCCCACGTGATCGGCACCGCCAGCGCCGCCAAGCACGACCTGGTGCGCTCCCTCGGCGCGGACGAACTCGTCGACTACCGCACCCAGGACTTCGCCGAGACCGTCCGCGACGTCGACGTCGTCCTGGAGACGATCGGCGGCGCCAACTGGGCCCGCTCCCTGCGCACCCTGCGTCCGGGCGGAAGGCTGGTCTCGATCCTGCCGCTGGACGACACCTTCCCCCACGAGGCGGCCGAGGCGGCCGGAGTACGGGCGGAGTTCATGCTCGTCGAGCCCGACCGGCAAGGCCTGCGCGAGATCGCCGCCCTGGCCGAGGACGGCCGCCTGCGCGTGATCGCCGACACGGTCTTCCCGCTGGAGGACGTCGCCGCCGCCCACACGCTGGGCGAGGCCGGCCGCACCACCGGAAAGATCGTCCTGTCCGTCGCGCCCTGACCGGCCGGAGCTCGACGGCCGCCGAGCGCTGAGAGCGGGTCGGGACGGATTGTCAGTGCCTCTCCATAGTGTGGAACCAACGTCGGAGGGGGCGCCGGAGAGGCGTCGGACGGGCGTTGGGAGAGGGGTAGGAGCATGGCTGTGAACAGGATCAAGCACAAGGTCAACCACGTGTCGCTGGTGGTCGACAAGTCCGGTTCGATGCGGCAGCACGAGGGGCAGCTCGTGCGGGTCGTGGACGAGTTCGTGAAGGGGCTCCAGGAGGAGTCGGACCGGCTCGGGCACGAGACGCGGATCAGCCTGTACGCGTTCGACCACCAGGTGCAGAACCTGGTGTGGGACATGGACGTCAAGCACCTGCCGTCGCTGAAGGGGCTCTACCAGGTCGACAACGGCGCGACGGCGCTGATCGAGGCGGCCGTGAAGTCCATCGACGACCTGAAGAACATCTGGGAGGGGTACGGGGAGCACTCGTTCCTCCAGGTCGTCGTCACCGACGGTGAGGAGAACGCCTCCGGCTGCTCGGAGAACGGGCAGATGCACATCCGCATGAACGGCACCCGGGGCGCCGCCGTCCTGCGCTCGTGGACGGACCGGATCCGGCAGGCCATGGACGACCTGCCCGCCCACTGGACCTCGGCGATCCTGGTGCCGAACTCCCTGGCCAAGCGCACCGCCCAGGAGTACGGGTTCCCGGCGGGCAACATCGCGATCTGGGACGCCGACTCCAGCAAGGGCGTCGAGGAGGCCATCGACACCGTCAAGTCGGCCGCCACCAGCTTCCTGCGCGGGCGCGAGCAGGGCGTGCGCGGCACGAAGAACCTCTTCACCATGGGCCAGGACCTGAGCACGGCCGACGTGAGGGCCAACCTCGACGCCCTGGACACCGGGAAGTACACGCTGATCCCGGTCGACGAGCAGATACAGATCCGCGAGTTCGTCACCCGCTCCGGGCACGAGTACAAGACCGGCTGCGCCTTCTACGAGCTGTCCAAGCGCGAGAAGATCCAGGGCTCCAAGCAGCTCGCCGTGGCGGAGAAGGACCCGGTCACCGGCAAGATGACGGGCCGGGTCTTCTCGGGCCCGGCGGCCCGTCAGCTGCTGGGCCTGCCGCAGTCGGAGGTCACGGTGAAGCCGGGGGAGAACCCGTCGTACACCGTGTTCGTCCAGTCGACGTCCGTCAACCGGAAGCTGGTGCCGGGCACCCGACTGCTCGTCATCCGGTAGTCGCATCCGCTCGGCGCATGCGGTGCGCGCGCCCTGTCGGGCGGCGGTCGCGGCCAGGCCGCCGGGGGCGGTCCGGGCGGGGCGGGCCGCCCGGATCGGGCGTCGGCCTGCCTCTGGTCCGTGCCGTCCTGGCCCACCACTACGACGTGGACCACGAAGCCGCCCTCCGCCGGACCATGTCCGAACCCGGCACGTCCATCGCCGCCGAGCTCGCCGCCACCGCCGAGGGCGAACGGCTCAGCCCGTGGTCGGCCAGGCCACCGTCGTCTCCACCGGGGCGGCGTAGTCGGCGCCGGGGACGTCCCAGCCGTAGAGGCGGCCGACCTGGGACCGGAACCAGGCGGTGTCGGCGAGTTCGGCGAGGGTGTCGGTCGTCGCCGCGGCCCAGCGCTCGTGGACGGCGGCCTGCACCTTGTCGTCCATCTCCCAGCCGTCGAGGCGGATCCGCTGCTCCTCGTCGAGTTGCAGCGGCGCCGCGCCGGTGAGCTGCTGCCACAGGGCGGTGGCCTGCTGGGCGGTGCTCTGGAAGCCGTCGTGGAGGACGGCGTGCAGCAGGCTGGTGTAGAGCGCGATGGACGGGATGGCCGTGGAGGCCTGGGTGACGGCCGCGCCGGCGACCACGGTGTGGGCCCGGCCACCGAGCGGGGCGAGGCCCTTCTGGAGGCGGCGCGCGGTGTCCTCCAGGTGCTGCTTGGCCGCGCCGATGGTGCCGGCGCGGTAGATGGGCGCGGTGAGGTCGGAGCCGACGTACGTCAGGGCCACGGTGTGGAAGCCGTCCCGGACGAGGCCGCGGTCCGTCAGGGCGTCGATCCACAGCTGCCAGTCGGCGCCGCCCATGACCTGCACGGTCGCGTCGCGTTCCGCGTCGGTGGCGGGCGCGAGTTCGAGCGAGCCGACGAGCGGGGTGTCGCCGTCGAACTGCAGGGTCTTGGCCCGGTACGGGCCGCCCAGCGGCTTGATGACCGAGTGGTGGACCTCGCCGGTGCCGGGGTCGGTGCGGCGGGGCGCGGCGACGCTGTAGACGAGGTAGTCGACCTTGCCGTACCGGGCGGCGAGGTGGTCGAGCGCCTCCTCCTTGGCGGCGGCGGAGAACGCGTCCGCGTTGAGGAAGGCGAACCCGCCGTCCGGCCCGGCGAGTTCCGCGGTGCGGGCCGTCCGGTACCAGCCGGCGGAGGCGGTGCGGCGATCGGTCTCCGGCGCCTCGAAGGCGATGCCGAGCCCGCGCATGCCGTACGTGCGCAGCGCGGCGACGGTCGCGGCGAGGCCGTAACCGGCGCTGGAGCCGATGACCAGGGCGACGGGCCCGTCCGAGGTGGCGGGCCCGGTGGGTGCGGGGGTGCGTTCCCACAACTCGTCGACGGCGGCGGCGCAGCCCCCGGGGTGGGAGTTGAGGTAGAGGAAGCCGCGGTTGCCGGGCGTGATCTCGCGGAGGGTCATCGGTGTCCTTCGTGCGTGGTGACGGGCGTGCTGCCTTCATCCTGGTCCGGTGGGCGGATGCGGACGGGTGGCGACATGCGCCAGGGTCCGCCCGCGAATCTTGTCGGAGCCGCCCCTACGGAGGAGATGTCCCGGCCCTTGGCCGGACGAGCCGGCCGCGCACGCGCGCCCGGTAGCGCTGCGGCGACTCCCCGACCACCCGCTTGAACGCCGTGCTGAACGCGCTCTCCGAGCCGTAGCCCAGCTCGGCGGCGAGCGCCGCGACGCGGGCGTCGCCGTTCCGCAGCGCGCGCTGGGCCAGCAGCATGCGCCACCGGCCCAGGTAGGTGAGCGGCGGTACGCCGGCGGCCTCGCGGAACCGCTCCGCGAACGTGGTCCGGGACATCGCCGCGGCGCGCGCCAACTCCTCCAGCCCCCAGGCGTGTTCGGGGCGGCCGTGGAGCAGGTCGACGGCGGGGCGCAGGCGTTCGTCGACGAGCAGGCGCAACCAGCCGGAGGGCAGGAGGGTCTGGTCGACGTAGCGGCGCAGCACCTCCAGCACGAGCAGTTGGCCGTACTGCCGGATCGCGAAGGCCGAGCCGAGCCGGTCGCCGGTCGCCTCGTCGAAGAGTCGCAGCAGGGCGGCGAGCAGCCGGTCCCCGTCTCCGGCGGCGGAGGACCGGACGTGGGCCACCGGCGGGAGCGACTCCAGCAGGAGCGTCCGCCCGGCGTCGTTCACTGTGACGCACCCGCCGATCACGACGTCGTCGACGGCAGGGTCCGAGCCCGCGAAGCGGGCGGCGGAGAAGTCCGACTCCGGCTCGACCTCGTGACGCGGCGCCGCGCCGGCCTCGAAGGCCACCCACGAGCGCCCGGTGAGGATGGCCACGTCCCCCGCCACGAGGTCGATCGGTTCGACGAGGCCGTCGGTGGTGAGCCGGGCGCCTCCGCTCACCACCGCGAAGAACTTGACCGGATCGGCCAGCGGGCCGCGGGCCCACCAACCGCCGCGGGCCGCGACGCCGCCGGTCAGCACGCTGCGCACCTCGACCAGGTCGAGTGCCTCGGAGAGTCGGTCGGGATCCACGTCCGTACTCTCGCGCAAGGAATCGGGATGCACAAGCATTCATAGTCCGGCGACCGCCAGGCAGGCTGGTGTCAGCGACACAGCAGGAAGACCTGAAGGAGACAGCATGCGCTACCGCGGCCTCGGCCGGACCGGGATCAAGGTCAGCCCCTACGCCCTCGGCGCGATGATGTTCGGCGCCCTCGGCAACCCCGACCACGACGACTGCGTCCGCATCATCCACCGGGCGCTGGACGCCGGCATCAACCTCGTCGACACCGCCGACATGTACGCGCACGGCGAGTCGGAGGAGATCGTCGGCCGAGCGCTGAAGGGACGGCGGGCCGACGTCGTGCTCGCGACCAAGGCCCGGAACCCGATGAGCGACGAGCCGAACCACCAGGGCGCGTCCCGGCGCTGGCTGGTGCGCGCGCTGGAGGACTCACTGCGCCGCCTCGACACCGACTACGTGGACGTCTACCAGATCCACCGCCCGGACCCGGACACGGACATCGAGGAGACCCTCGCGGCCCTCACCGACCTGCAGCGGGCCGGCAAGATCCGCACCTTCGGCACGTCGGCCCTGCCGGCCTCCGACATCGTCCGGGCACACTGGGTCGCCGAACGTCGCGGCCTCGCCCGGCCGCGCACGGAGCAGCCGGTCTACTCGATCCTGAACCGGGGCATCGAGCGCGAGGTGCTCCCGGTGGCGCAGGAGTTCGGCATGGGCACCCTGGTCTGGTCGCCCCTCGGCGGCGGCCTGCTGACCGGGCGCTACCGCAAGGGACAGGACCCCGCGACGCACCGCTCGCAGTACGGCTTCCGGCACCTCACGGACGACCGTCGGCTCGACGTGGTCGAGCAGCTCATCCCGCTGGCAGAGGAGGCCGGCCTACCGCTCACGCATCTCGCGATGGGCTTCGTGCTCGCCCACCCGGGCGTGACGTCCGCCCTCCTCGGACCGCGGACCATGGAACACCTGGACGACCTGCTCGCGGGCGTCGACGTCACCCTCACCGACGACGTGCTGGACCGGATCGACGCGATCGTGCCGCCCGGCACCGACACCGGCACGCTCGACATGGCCTACCAGCCGCCGGCCCTCCGGCGCCCCGAACTGCGCCGCCGGCCGGCCGGTGAGCGCGCGGCGGCATGACGGGCGAGTGCGCTGAGCAACGCCGGCCTTCCCGACCCGCCCGAACGGGGGCCCACTCGGTGACGATCCCGACATCGTTCGGGGTCTCACGGAGGTGACCTGGACGTTGGACGAGGCATTCGGAGGGGCGGGCCCATGGCGGCCGACGCATGGGTGGAGCCGCGGTTCTGTTCCGGGCATCCGTGCGGAGCCGCCCGTCGGACGGCTCCGGGGCCAGTACGAGTGACCCACGGGTGAGGGCCGAGGATTGTGCACCCTCGGCCCTCACCCCTTCGACGTTCAGTGCCAGTTGCTGATCCTCACGTCGCGCGGCGCGGGCGCGCCCGAGCCGGTTTCGAGCACGGCCTTGAGGCTCATCAGGAAGGTGGCCCACTTGGTGCTGCAGTGGTACATGAACTCCACCGGCTCCCTCCAGTCCTCGTGCCGGAACAGCACGATGGTGTAGTCGTCCTCCTGCTTGAGGTCGAAGCGGACCCGGGTGCCGATCCACTCCTCGGGGCCGTCGATGACCTCCCAGAGGACCCGGTGGCCGGGCTCGGTCTCCAGGACCTTCATGTCGAAGCCGCCGGGGCCGAAGCGGAACCGGACCACGCCGCCGAGGCCGGCGTCGCCGTCGGTGTCCTCGGTCCACCAGCTCGCCAGTCCGTCGACCGTGGTCAGGGCCGTGTAGACGGCCTCCGGGGACGTCGTGACACCGATCCGGTGCAGGATGTCCGTCATGGCCGTACCTCTCTCTCGTTCGGGGTTCCCGTTCGGGAACGGGTTCAGTTCTCCTTGCCGCGCTGGATGGCCTCGGCGATCCGCTTGATGCGCTGCAGGCGGGCGTCCCAGGCGGCGCCGACCGACGACAACTGGGCGACGGCGCGGGCGAGCTGGGCCTCGTCGACCTCGTAGCGGCGCTCGCGTCCGGAGGGCGTGTCGTGGACGAGCCCGACCCGGCCGAGGACGCCGAGGTGCTTGGCGACGGCCTGCCGGGTGACCGGCAGCTGCTCGCTGAGGGAGGTCGCCGTCCCGCCGTCGCCGGTCAGGAGCAGGTCGAGCATCCGGCGGCGGATGGGGTCGCCCACCGCCGACCAGAGTTCGTCGTCGATGGTGGCGGTCACGGTCGCGACACCACCCGGGCGACGTGCGCGACGAGGCGGGGCAGGAAGTGGTCCCAGCCGCTCGCGTGGTCGCGGTACGCCTCCTCCAGGACGGCCGCCTCCCAGCCCCTCTCCCGGAAGCCCGTCTCGGTGAAGCGCAGCAGCGTGCCGCCGTCGGACGGGACCAGGTCGAAGGTGACCAGGAGCGAGTTGCCGGGCGCGGCGGCCCGGCCCTCGTCGTAGACCCAGCGGAAGCTGAACCGCCGGGGCGGGTCGGCCTCGACCACCGTGAGTGCCTCGACCTTCACGTCCGGTGTCCCCGTGCCGAAGGAGATGAACCCGGTGGCCCCCGGGACGGGCTTGAGGTCGGCGTCGTCCGGCCACCACTCCTTCAGGTGCTCGGGCGTGCTGATGACCTCGTAGACCACCTCGGGGGTGGCCTCGACGCGGATCTCCCGCTCGATGCTGCCGTACTCCATCCCGCTCTCCTCCTTCTGCAACCTTTGGTTGCGTATAACGGTAGCCCGCCCAGCCGGAATGTGCAACCTTTGGTTGCTTTAGGGGGGGGGTCAGCCCGTGGGCATGCCGACCTGCCGGCGTTCGAGCGCCGAGCGCAGCGTCGCGAGGGCTCGGGCGGCGGCCGTCACCGACGCGTCGTCGAGCGTGTCGCCGATCAGCTCGGCGAGCCCCGCCGTGAAGGTCCGCTCCGCCGCGTCGACGAGCCCGGCGCCGTCCTCCGTCAGGGCCAGCAGGGAGGAGCGGCGGTCCGAGGGGTTCGGCTGCCGGAGCACCCAGCCCCGCGTCTCCAGGCGGTCGACGCCCTTGCTGGTCGCCCCGATGCCGACGGCGAACTCCGTGGCGAGGTCCGCCACGCGGGCCCCCGGACGGTCGCGCAGGTACCGCAGGAACTCGAACTGGGAGGTCACGATGCCGTGCCGGGCGCGGAGCCGGTCGTTGAGCGCGTTGTAGAGCCGCGTCTCGCACCGGACCAGGTCGGCGAAGAAATCCGGGAGATCCACCGTCTCACCCCTCGATATAGATGCCTGGGCATATAGTGTAGCGGCAGGTACCTCTGGAGGGAGCACACCATGAGCAGGGAACAGCGTGCGCGGATCGACGCGTTGCTGCGGCAGCCGCGTCCCGAGGGGCCCCGGACGGTCGGGCAGATCCGGGCCGGATTCGAGGCCCTGATGGCCGGGATGATCGTGCCCGACACCATCCGCACCACGGAGACGACGCTCGGCGGTCGGCCCGCCCTCAGGGTCGAGCCGGAGGGCCCGCCGCGCGCCGGGACGATCCTGTACTTCCACGGCGGCGGCTGGGTGTACGGCTCGCCCCGGACGGCGCTGTCGTTGACGGGCAACCTCGTGGCCAGGACCGCCGTCGGGGCGTACTCGCTGGACTACCGGCTCGCCCCGGAGCACCCGTTCCCGGCCGCGATCGAGGACACGCTGAGCGCCTACCGCGCCCTCCTCGACCGTGGCGAGGATCCGGCGTCCATCGTGCTCGCCGGGGACTCCGCAGGCGGCGGACTCGCCGTCACCCTCTGCCTCGCCGCCCGCGACGCGGGCCTGCCGCTGCCCGCCGCCGTCCTGGCGCTGTCGCCGGGCGCCGACGCGACCCGCACCGGCGACAGCATGGTCACCAAGTCGGACGCCGACCCGATCTTCACCCGCGCGGACCTCGACCGCACCGGCGCCATGTACCTCGCCGGGGCCGACCCGCACCAGCCGCTGCTCAGCCCGGCCGTCTGCGCCGACCTGACCGGCTTCCCGCCGATGCTGATCCAGGTGGGCGCCAACGAGGTCCTGCTGGACGACTCCACGCGCCTGGCCGCGCGCGCCGCGGCGGCCGGCGTGGACGTCGTCCTGGACGTCACCGCCGACGCGCCGCACGTGTTCCAGGCCTTCGCCGGAGTCCTGGACGAGGCCGACGAGGCGCTGGACCGCGCGGCACTCTTCCTCACCCAGCGTCTCCGGCACGCCGTTTGACGGGCCGTCAACTCCGGCTCATCACCCGCGTCGGATCGCGGTAGACCGCGTCGAGGGCGAGCAGCGCGGCGCCGCGGGTCGTGGCGGTGAGACCGGTGCGGGAGAGGACGATCTCGCAGCCGCCGGCGTTCGGTGCCATCACGAGCTCGTGGACCTGCTCGGTGACGGTGGGAAGGAGGTGCTCGCCGAAGAAGGCGAAGTGGCCGCCGAGGACGACGCGTCGGGGATTCAGGATGTCGACGAGCAGCGCGATCCCGGGAGCCAGCGCGTCGGCGATGCGGTGGAGGGAGTCGAGCGTGCGGGGGTCCCCGGCCTGGGCGCGGCTGCGCAGTTCGGTCAGGCGGCGCTCGACGTCGATCATCGGGTCCCACACCATGTCGCCGGGGTCGGCGGCGTGACGCAGGAGGGCGTCGCGGCCGACGGCCGTCTCCCAGCAGCCGCGCCGGCCGCAGGCGCAGGGCTGCTCGGAGGGGACCAGCCGGAGGTGGCCGACCTCGCCCGCGTAGCCGCCGGCGCCGCGCAGGAGCTGGCCGCCGGCGATGATGCCGACGCCGACGCCGGTCTGGCCGGTGATGTGCACGAGGTCGCGCACGCCGTCGGCGGAGGCGGGGACGTACTCGGCGAGGGCGCCGAGCTTGGCGTCGTTCTCCAGGTGCAGTTCGGGGGCGGTCGGGCCGAGGCGCGCGCGCAGGCCGGCGAGGGCGGGTACGTCGCTCCAACCGATGTTGGAGGCGTAGGTGACGCTTCCGGTGGCGAGGTCGACGGTGCCCGGGGTGGCGAGGGTGACGCCGACGACGCGGCCGCCGGCGCGGCGCAGGCGGTCCGCGCCGCGCGCGATCAGGCGGGCGGTGGTGTCGAGGACGGCGTCGGGGCCCGCGGCGCGGACGTCGAAGGGCACCCGCTTCTCGGCGGTGACCTCGCCCTTGAGGTTGACGGCGAGGAGGCTGACGTAGTCCACGTCGATCTCGGCGCCGATGCCGTGGACGCCGGTGCCGTCGATCTCGACGCTCTGGCCGGGGCGGCCGACGGTGGTCCGGTCGCGCTCGGTGCCGCCCTCGCGGATGAGGCCGCCGTCGAGGAGTTCGGCCGTCAGGTTGGAGACGGTCGCCTTCGGCAGGCCGGTCTCGTCGGAGATCCGGGTGCGGGTGCGGGGGCCTTCGTCGCGCAGGAGGCGCAGCACGAGGCCGAGGTTGGCGCGGCGGGAGGAGGACCGGTCGCGGGCGACGGCCGGCCCGGCCATCGCCAGGTTCCGGACGCCGGTGCCGTCGTGTGCGGATCCCATCGGTTGCTCCTCGTCCCTTGACTTCGGCCGGAGTTGGTTCAAACAATAACCGAACGAATTCGCAGTGCCCAGGTTCCCTCAGTTCCTCACCGAGGAGGCGCACGTGAAGCCAAGTCCCGCCACCACCGTGCTCGTTGCCGCGCTGGCCGCCGTCACCGCGTCGACCCTGGTGGCCGGTTGTTCCGCCGGATCGTCCGGCGCTTCGCCGGGACCGGCGTCCGCGGGCGGCGCGGTCGAGCTGGAGTTCTGGGGCTGGGCCCCGGGCTACGACCAGGTGGTCGCGAAGTTCAACGCGTCCCACCCGGACGTGCGGGTGACGTTCGGCAAGACCGCGTCCGGCTCCAAGGGCGGGTACACGAAGATGCTCACGGCGGCCAAGGCGGGCAACGCGCCGTGCCTGGCCCAGGTCGGGTACGAGACCCTGCCGAGCTTCGCCGCCGCGGGCGCCCTCACCGACATCTCGACGTACACGGGTGACGCCAAGTCCCGGTTCGCCGAGTGGACGTGGAAGCAGGTGACGATCGGCGGCCAGACCTACGGGATCCCCGTCGACACCGCGCCGATGGCGCTGTTCTACCGCAAGGACCTGTTCGCCGAGTACGGCATCACGGCGCCCCCGGTCACCTGGGACGAGTACGCGGCCGACGCCGCCAAGGTGCACGCCGCCGATCCCACCGTCCACCTCGGCAACTTCGGCAACGACGCCTACACCTACGCCGGTCTCGCCTGGCAGGCGGGCGCCACGTGGTTCGGCACCGGGAACGACCGGTGGCAGGTGAGCCTCGACAGCGCCGCCAACAAGAAGGTGGCCGGCTACTGGCAGGACCTGCTCGACAGGAAACTCCTGAAGGCGGACCCGAGTTACGAGCCCTCGCTGTACGCGGACCTGACGGACGGCAAGATCCTCTCGGACGTCAACGCGGTGTGGAACGCGCCCACGCTGGCGGCCAGCGTCAAGAGCGGCGCCGGCCAGTGGGCGGTGGCCCCGATGCCCGTGTGGGACGCCGCCAACCCCTCCTACGGCAACGACGGCGGCTCGGCCACCGCCGTCCTCAAGGGCTGCGCGCACCCGAAGGAGGCCGCGGAGTTCGCCACCTGGATGAGCACCGACACCGACAGCCTCGGCGACCTCATCACGGTGACCGGCATCTACCCGGCCGCGACCTCCGGCCTCGCCAACCCCGCGCTCTCCAAGCCCGATCCGTTCTTCGGCGGGCAGGTGATCTTCGACGTGTTCCGGGCCGCGAGCGCGCACGTCGCCACCGACTGGCAGTGGGGGCCCACGATGACCCAGACCTCCACCGACCTCGGCGACGGGCTCGGCAAGGCGGGTACCCGCGGCGCGAACCTGCCCGGCGTCCTCGCGGACGTGCAGCGCAAGACGGTGGCCGGCATGAAGCAACAGGGCCTGTCGGTCGCCGGAGGCTGAGCACGTACCGACCCGAACCCGCGCCACCCAGACCGGCACGGTCATTCCACGAGGAGGCAGCACGCCCATGACGACCGTCCGAGCAGGGCGGACAGCGGCGCGGAAGTCCGGGCGGGGCGCCGAAGGCCCCCGCCGCCACGGCCGGACGGCGGCGCTGTTCCTGGCCCCCTTCCTCCTGCTGTTCGCCGCGCTCTACCTCGCGCCCATCGCCTACACCGTCCACGAGAGCCTCTACCGGATGCAGCGCTCCGGGCTCGGCCTCACCGCCCCCACCCAGGCGTTCGCCGGTCTCGGCAACTACGCGACGGCGCTGGGCGATCCGGAGTTCCGCGGCGCACTGCTGCGGGTGCTGCTGATCGGCGTCGTGCAGGTGCCGGTGATGCTGCTCCTGGCCCTGGTGCTGGCGCTGCTCCTGGACGCCAGGTCGACCCTCTTCAAGCGGTTCTTCCGGCTGGCCTTCTTCCTGCCGTACGCGCTGCCGGGGGTGGTCGGCGCGATCATGTGGTCCTACCTGGTCGCCCCAGGGCTCAGCCCCATCACCGCCGCGGCCGAGCACCTCGGCCTGCACCTCGACCTGACGTCCGACGGGATGCTCGGCGCCACCATCGGCAACATGCTCACGTGGGGCTGGACCGGCTACAACATGCTGATCCTCCACTCCGCCCTCCAGTCCATCCCGCCGGAGGTCGGCGAGGCCGCCCTGATGGACGGCTGCTCGGCCTTCGGCGTCGCGTGGCGCATCAAGGTGCCGATGATCCGGCCGGCGCTCGTGCTGACCACCGTCTTCTCCATCATCGGCACCGCCCAGCTCTACAACGAGCCCGCGATCCTGCACAACGTGGCGCCGAACCTGAGCAGCACCTACACGCCCATCTACGCCGCCTACAACGCCGTGGACGCCGGCGACTTCAACCTCGCGGCCACCCAGTCGGTCGTCCTCGCGGTGCTCGCGTTCGCGCTCTCCTTCGGGTTCCTCAAGCTCGTCCAGCGACGGGGGGTCGCGCGGTGAACGCCGCCCCAAGGCGCCAACCGGCCTCCCGCTGGCTCGTGTCGGGTGTGCTGCTGCTCACCTCCGGGTACTTCCTCGCGCCGGTGTGGTGGCTGCTGGTCGCCTCGACGAAGACCAGCAGCGGCCTGTTCTCCGGAAACGGTTTCTGGTTCGGCGAGTTCGCGCTCCTCGACAACCTGGACCAGGTGTTCACCCGGCAGGACGGCATCTACTGGGAGTGGCTCGGCAACAGCGCCCTCTACGCCGTCGGCGGTGCGGGCGTCAGCACGCTCGTCGCCGCCATGGCCGGGTACGCGCTGGCCAAATACCGCTTCCGGGGGCGGGAGTCGACGTTCAACGGCGTGCTCGCCGCCGTCCTCGTCCCGCAGCCGCTGCTGGCCGTCCCGCTGTACCTGATGTTCTCCCGACTGCACCTGGTCAACGGCTACTGGGCGGTGCTGCTGCCCAGCATGGTCAGCCCGTTCGGGGTCTACCTCGCGCGCATCTACGCCGCCGCGTCCGTGCCCGACGAGCTCATCGAGGCCGGGCGGATCGACGGCGCCGGCGAACTGCGGATCTTCGCCACCATCGCGCTGCGCGTGATGTCGCCCGCGCTCGTGACCGTGTTCCTCTTCCAGTTCGTCGCCATCTGGACCAACTACCTGCTCCCCGTGCTGATGCTGGCCGACGACCACCTCCAGCCGGTCACCGTCGGCGTCGTCGGCTGGCAGTCCCAGCGGGCGATCGGGCCCGGCGCGCCGCCGCTCAACGTCGTCGTCACGGCGGCCATGGTGTCCGCGATCCCGCTGGTCGTCCTGTTCCTGTCCCTGCAGCGATTCTGGCGCGCCGGCCTCACCGCCGGCAGCACCAAGTGAGGTGGCCCCTCGTGCCCGCCCCGTACCATCTGCGGTTTCAGCTCCAGGCTGCGTCCGCTGCGTCCGTTGCGTCCGACGTTGCCGAACTGGTGGACTTCTGCCGGGAATCGGGGGTCGCCGAGGTCGTCCTGCTGCTCGGGGCCGAGGAGTTCCACGCCGGGCACCCGTCCGGCGCCGCCGAGGACCGGATGTTCGAGACCGCCCGCGTCGCCTCGGAGGCACTGCGGGCGGCCGGGCTCGGCGTCAGCCTCAACCCCTGGGTGACCGCCGGGCACGCCGACCGGGGCCGCTTCGACCGGCTGGGCTTCACCCCGATGGTCGGCCCGACCGGGACGGTCGCCACCGCCCAGGCCTCCTTCGCGTGCCCGCGGTTCCGCTCCTGGATCACCGGCCACTACGGGCGCTTCGCCGAGCTCGGCGTACGAGTGCTCTGGCTGGAGGACGACTTCCGCTACCACAACCACGCGCCGCTGGGCTGGGGCGGCGGCTTCGAACCGCTGATGCTCGACCGGCTGGCGGAGGTGGTGGGGCAGCCGGTGACCCGGGAGCAGGTCGTCGCCGCCGTGACGGCCCCGGGCGATCCCCATCCGTGGCGCGGCAGGCTCCGACAGGTCTGGCGTGAAGCCCAGTTGGAGGTCGCCCGGGCCGTTGCGCGAGCGGTCGGCGAGCGGTCGGGCGGGCGGACGCAGCTCGGGCTGATGAGCTCCGAACCCGGCGTCCACTCCGTCGAGGGCCGCGACTGGCCGGCCCTGTTCGACGCGCTCGCCATCGACGGACGCGTCTCGCACCGGCCGCACTTCGCCCGCTACCGCGACGCGCCGGGCCGCGAACTGAGCTTCTCCGTCTGGATGCTGGAGGTGCAGCGGGCGCTGCGGCCCGCGTACGTGCGCAGCGAGCCGGAGGTCGAGAACTGGCCGCACACCGCGTGGTCGAAGTCCGACACCCAGACGTGGTCCGAACTCGTCGCCGCCCACCTGGCGGGCTCCGACGCGCTGTTCCTCAACCTCCACCCGATGCAGTCGGGCCGGGCCGGCCGCTTCCCCCGCGTGGCCGAGCTGCTGCGCAGGTCACGGCCGGCACTCGATCTCCTGACCTCGACGGGGGACGCCGTCGGCGTGGCGCTCCCGGTACGGCAGGACGCGGCCGCCCACGTGCGGACCGTCCGAGGCGGGAAGCTCGCCGACCTGGCCGTCGACCCGGGCCCGGCGGCGGACCACCTGCTGCGGTACGGCGTCCCGGTGACGGCCGGGGACGCGCCGGTACGGGTCCTCTTCGGGCAACTGGCATGGGCCTACGACGAAGCGGAGCTCCGGCAGATGCTCGGCGGGGGTCTGCTGCTGGACGGTGCGGCGGCGCGCATCCTCGACGAGCGGGGCTTCGGGAAGCTGCTCGGCGTGACGGTCGAGGAGGTGGTCGACCGGGAGTCGGCGTCGGCACCCGGCCCGTACGCCCTGGAACGCCGCGACGACGTCCACCTGAGCGTCAACGGCCAGCCCGCCCTCGCCCGCCTCCGCCCGGCGGCCGACACGGAGACCTGGACCGAGATCCTCACCCCCGACCTGCGGCGGTGGGGCCCGGGCCGGTGCGTCTTCACGAACGAACTCGGCGGCCGGGTAGGGGTGCTGGCCGCGACGGCCGTGGACCTGTTGCCGTACGACGACGACGGCCAGCTGCTGCTGCACGAGATGATCCGCCACCTGGAGGCGGAGACCCCGGCCCTGCCCCTGGTGACCGGCGGCCCCCACCTGATCCCGCACTTCTCCCGAACCCCTGTCGGCCACCGCCTGGCGGTCGCGAACGGCTGCGCCGACCCGGCCCACGTCCGCATCCACCTGCCCACCACCCCGGTCGACCTGGAGGCGACCCTGCTCCGCCCACTGGATACCCCGGAGCCCGTCCGACCCGTCGTGACCGGCACCACCGTAGGTTTCGACGCGCCAGTGCCGCACCGCGGCTGGCTGCTGGTCGAGTGGCGGCAGTGAGCGCCCCTGGTGACGCGCGGCCCTCCCCGGGACGACCTGTGCCGCACGTCCGGGAGCCGGCCGTGGCCGGCACCGCCGGCCTCGGATCCGGTCGCCCCTCGGGCGGTCGTGTCAGCAGCAGGGCATACCGTTGTGGCGATCACCATCGGAGACCACACACCGGAGCACACATGACCGTCCACCAGCCAGGACTGCCGGAAGACCTTCCGCCCGCCGAGGAACTGTGGGCGCGCTGGGCGCTGCTGGCCGCCCTCGAGGCGACCACGGAGTCCGAGGAGCGCCCGCCGCGCCACCGGACCGGTCGGTGGATCGATGACGCGGGCCTCCACTGGGACGACTGCGGCTGCACGTGGTGGGTCATGTCGAAGGAGGCCGAGGGCCGGTTCGTGCTCTACGGCGAGGACGAGGCGAGCGACGTCAAGTGCTACGAGCCCGCGATCGACGTGCTGGCCGGCGGCCCGGACTGGCTGCCCTACGACGAGCTGCGGAACCGGCTCGAAGGGTGCGAGATCGGCTGCGTCTACTGGTACGAGAACGGCGCCTGGGCCCGGGCACCGTACCCCGACGACCTCGGTGACGACGGCCTGTACTGCGGCATGAGCTCCTTCATCGACCGAGGTGAGGTGCTGGGCGAGCTGCAGAACGCCCTGGACGACACGGTCGACGGGCCGAGTGCGGACAGCCTGCTGGCCGACGCGGAGTCGTACCGACTGGAGCCGCACGGGCTGCTGGAACGGCTGCACGGGACCAACCACCTCGACGATCCGGTGGACCGCCCGGCCGTCGCCCGGGCACTGGCCCGCGCGGGTCTGACGGGGGAGCGCTCGGCGACCGCCAGGTCCTGACTGGCGGCCCGGCGGCGGTCGCCTTTCGTTCGGCCTTTCGTTCGGCCTTCCGTTCGGTCGGCGGAGGGGCTGGTGCGGCACCGGCCCACACCGGCGGCGTGCACGGCGGGCGGCAGCTCCGCGTAGCCTTGACCGGCGACAACAACGTCCGCGACGACTCCGATCCGGTCAAGGAGAACCCCGTGCCCCTGGTTTCCGTGGTGATGCCGGTACACAACTCGGCTGCCACCCTCGGGGCGTCGGTACGCTCCGTCCTCGCACAGACGCACGCCGACGTCGAGCTGCTGATCACCGACGACGCCTCCACCGACGGCTCCATGGACCTGCTGCAGGACCTGGCCCGCCGGGACGAGCGCGTGCAGGTGCGGGCGGCGCCCGAGCAGGGCGGCGCGGCCAGGGCCCGCAACCTCGCCATGGCGCGGGCGCGGGGGGAGTACGTGGCGTTGCTGGACAGCGACGACATGTGGCTCCCGGAGAAGCTGGAACGGCAGCTCGCGTTCGCCGCCGAAGGCGACGCTCCGCTGACGTTCACCTCCTACTACAAGGTCGCCGGCGACTACACGGGCGAGGCCTGCGACTTCACGCCGAACGGCCGGGTGATCGCGGCACGGGAACGCGTGACGTACCGGGACATGCTGGTCCAGGACCACATCGGGGCCCTGACCGCCATGTACGACCGGACGGCGCTGGGCACGCGGCTGATGCCGGACATGCCGAAGCGGCAGGACTACGCGCTCTGGCTGTCGATCATGCGGGACGGTCACCCCGCCCGGGGCCTGCGGGAACCGCTGGCGGTCTACCGGGCCGGCCGGGCGGGCTCGCTGTCGTCGAACAAGCTGGCGCTGGTCGAGCACAACTGGGCGCTGTACCGCGACCACGAGCAGCTCTCGCTCCTCCGCTCGGTCGGGGCACTGGCCGGCGCGACGTGGCACTCCGTCCGGAAGTCGCGGATCTGAGGCGTAGCCGAGAGGTGGGATTCCCGGCGCACGGCCGTCACATGTGATCCGCTCCGGCCTCGCGCCGATCAGCCGGCCGGTCGTCGCCCGCCGTCGGTCGGGCACTGACCCGCCCGTCGCAGGCGCTGGGCGCGCGCGACGTCAGTCGGCTGTCAGCGAGGACAGTGGTCTGTCGGTGTGGTGTGAGTGGCCTCCGGGACGGTGGGGGAGTGGGCGAGGCCGGCGGTGAAGGGCCGGGCGCGCCCGCCTCCGATCACCTTCGCGCTCCGGGAGCCCGCCATGTCCTCCGTATCCCAGGTCCCGCTGTGGGACGTCCACCGCCTGCCGCGTGCCGAGGGGAAGTGCTTCCTGGTCACCGGCGGCAACGCGGGCATCGGGTACTTCGTCGCCGAGCAGTTGGCCGGCACCGGGGCCACGGTCGTCCTCGGCAGCCGCGACCGGGCGAAGGCCGAGGCAGCGATCGGCTCCATCGGCTCGCGCGTGCCCGGCGCCCGGGTGGAGCACGTGCCCCTGGACCTCGCCGACCTCGCGTCGCTCAGGGCGTCGGTGGACGCGCTCGGGCTGGACCGCCTCGACGCGGTCGTCCACAACGCCGGGGTGGCGCTCGACCACCCGCCGCGCCGCGATACCGCGGACGGCCACGAGCTGATGTTCGCGACCAACCACCTGGGGCACTTCGCGCTGACCCACCACCTGGCCCCGCTGCTCACGGCGACCCCGGGGAGCCGGGTCGTCACCACCGGCAGCTTCGCGGCCAAGTCCGAACGCCTGGACCTCGACGACCTCCAGAGCACGCGCGACTACCGTCCCAAGCGCACCTACGCGCGCTCCAAGCTGGCCCAGATGCTCTTCGCCCTCGAACTCGACCGCCGTCTGCGCGCCGCGGGCAGCACGATGCTGAGCGTGCTCGTCCACCCCGGCGGCGCGCTCGACTCCCTCACCCCGTCGCGCCCGCCCATCCACGTCCGGACCACCGGCGAGCGGCTGAGCCGCCTGCCGCTCGGCCTCGTCGTCCAGGGCAAGGACGCCGCCGCGTGGCCCGCCGTCCGGGCCGTACTCGACCCGGGCGTGCGCGGCGGCCAGATGCTGAGCCCGCGGGCGTTCGGACTGCGCGGTGTGCCCGAACTCGAACCCCTCTGGAAGCAGCTGACCGACACCCGGACCGCGGCACGCCTCTGGACGGCCAGCTGCGCCCTGACCGGCACCGACCCGACGTTCGGCCGCAGCCGCCCCCGGGCAGCCGGGTAGGCGGCGCTCGCCTCCGGACGCTGACGGGCCCGCTGGACACCGCCCTGCACCGGCCGGCCGCCGAGGTGGTGTGCTGCGCCAGCCGTCCTCGACGCCGATCCGGGCTGACGGCCGTCCCGCCGAGCTACACCTTCCAGGGGTCGCCGTGCGGCAGGCAGCCGAAGGCCTGGAGGCGCGAGTCGACGTCCTTCAGACCGGCGACCCCCGCACCGAACTCCTCCCAGCCCCGGGCCTCCGTCGCCCTGGCCTGCTCCGGAGCCAGCGTGGGGCCGGGATTGAGGATCGAGACCCTCAGGACGTCGTCCATGCCGGAGCCGAGCTGCTGGATGGCGGCCGACCAAGCGGTCTGGGTGTCCTGGTCGGGTATGGGGCTGTACTGGCGCGCGGCGAAGAGATCCTTGGAGGACTGACCCAGGTCGATGACAGTGCTCCCGGCGGCGTGCTGAGCCTGGACCCGCGCGACGGAGTTGATGAGGTTGTCGAGCTTGTCGGCACCGCCGGTTCCGTACCACATGATGACCTTGGTGGCGGTCGGCATCGTGGGGGCGGCGGACGGCGTGGCGGTGCTCGGTGTGGCAGCGCTCGGTGTGGCAGCGCTCGGCGTGACGGTGCTCGGTGTGGCGGCACTGGTCGGCTGAGGACTCGCAGGCGCGGTGGCGCCGGCGGTGGACGGGGCGCCCGCGCTGGAACAGCCGGCGAGCAGGAGAGCGGCGACGCCGGTCAGCACCGGTGCCGGCACACGGAGACGAGCAGGCATGAGACCTCCTGACGGGCACCGCGATGCGGCTGCCACGGACGGGCCATCAGGCTACTGGCCCCCTCTGACATCCGAGCCGCGTCCACGATTCTCGGGGTGGGCCCAGGACGCCGACGAGGCAGGGGCCGGGCCCCCGGCGAGCGTGCGCCCACCGATCGTTCGCGCTGGGGCATCGAGGCTTCGCTGCCTGTCATGCTGTCTGACAACCAGTCGGACCGATCCTGCGGCCTGTGGTGACTCGATGTCAAGTCGCGTGTCGGATGCTCCTGTTGGCAGACGTTTCCGCTGTTTCTCGGGTGCCGCCGTCGCGTCGTGCGGGTCGCCTGCAGGTTCCCGGGGGGCGACAAGAGCGGATCTGATCGGATTTGATCGATTGGGCTTTGGCAAGGCAGTCTCGGTGTCGCAAAGTGGCGGATCAGTCACGGTCCGGCACGGGAGGGAGTCGCATGTCCAGGGCCGCGCACAGCAAACCGACCGCCCACGTCGTCGTCGGGTACACCCCGCAGGAAGGCTTCGTCGCCGTCCAACTCAGCCCGCCCCCAGCGGAGTACGTGTGGCACGACCGGCAGGCCGAGCACTACCAGGAGCGGTTCGGGCCGGGTAACGGATACCAGCAATGGCTGGCCGTCGACGCCGCCACCGGCGCCGTGTGGTTCGGCGACACCGACTGGCGCACGCTGGAGGAGGAAGTCGGCCCCCGCTTCCCGGGGCATCGCCGAGCCGACGCGGGTGACGGCGCTCTGCCGTCCCCGGCCGTCTTCGTGCTCCCGCTCACCCACCGGGTCGTCGACGAACAGGGCGTCTGCACCTGGCGGTTCTTCGGTGCGGAGGAGCTCTACGCACTGGCTCGTCGGATCCTGCCCGTGGTCCAGCGGGTGATCGGCTCGCTGCACCGCGTGGGCCCGACCGCGGAGCTGGAATGGTCGGCCGAGGCCGCCACGGCCTGGACCGATCTCGAACACGGCTGCCGCTACACGGTGGACGAGACGGGCGCGGTGGCCTGGGCCCGACCCCGCATGAGCGGGGTCCCCGGATGGCGGGTCGAGGTGGCGGACTTCCTCGCCCGCAATCCGGAGCTGTGCGATCCGGCCTGGGCGACGGCCACCGACGCCGAGCTGGACGCGTACGCCGCCTACGAACCCGACTCGGGCTACGGCGGCGTGCCCGGGCGGATGTGCGCTCCGGCGGAGGTCGCGATCGAGGAGGGGTACACCTTCTACGGTCACCGAGCGGCCCTGTACGCCTATCGAGCGGCCGCGTGCGGCGACCGCACCCCGGTCGAGGCCTCCGTCTGGCTCCGGAGCAGCGACGCCGGCCGCAGCAGCTGGGAGGCGGCGAAGGTCGTGGGCGCGAGTCTGGCCGACGCCCCCGACTGCGTGCTGGCGCACCTCGCCGAGATGTTCCGCGCTGCCGCGGCCGATCAGGGAGTGGTCCTCACCGGGCTGCCGGCCTATCTGCGGCAGGAGCGGGCCGGGGAACGCGTGGCCGTGGACGAGACCCTCTGCGCGGCGGGGGAGGAGCTCAAGCGCCTGGAGGACCTGCTCAAGGAGATCCGGCTCGTCCGGAACACCATCCTGACCAGGGTCCTCGGCTGGGCCGACGGACGGGACGACGAGGCGATCGCCTCGCTGGCGGCGATGTCCCCCGCCGCCGTCGCCGAGTGGCGGGAGCGGCTCACCGCCGACCAGGGGGGCTCGCCGGAGCGGTGACGGACACCCGCGGGGCGGGCTGCCCGCCGGTGTGGCCGAGACGTCGCCCTCCGCGCCCGGCGGGGGCCCGGGGCCGCGTCTCAGGACAGGGCGGCCCGTGCCTGCGCGGCGAGCATCTCCTCCAGGGCCAGCAGGGCGCGCGGGGCGTGCCGGGTGTCGATGCGGACGGCGTAGATGAAGCGCGTCAGCTCCGGGTCGGCCAGGGGACGTGCCACGACCCGGGTGCTGCCGCGGGGGAGGGCCAGCTGCGGCATGACGGCGACGCACAGGCCCGCGGCGACGAAGCCGAGCACGGTGTTGAAGTCGTCGCCCTCGTACTCCAGGCGGGCCTGGAAGCCCGGCGTCTTGGCCATCTGGGCGAGCAGTTCCAGGCGCAGCGCCGCCTCCGGTGCCGCTATCCACGTCTCGGACGCGAGGGTGGCGAGGTCGATGACGTCCCGGTCGGCGAGGTGGTGGTCGGCCGGGACCACCGCCACGACCGGGTCCCGGGCGATCAGTGTCCGCCGGAGCGTGCGCGGTGCCGGCAGGGGGATGAAGTCGTAGTCGTAGCTCAGGGCCAGGTCCATGTCCCCGCGCTTGAGTCGGCTGTAGCCGGCGTGCGGTTCCAGCTGGGAGAGGCTGACCTGCACGTCGGGGTACGCGGTGTGGAGCTCCGCCAGGGCCTGCGGGACGATGCCGGTGGCGGCGGAGGCGAAGGCGCCGAGCCGGATCCGGCCGGCCGTTCCCGCGCGCATGGCGTCGAGTTCCACGGACGCGGCCGCCAGTGCGCCCCGTACGCGTTGCTCGGCGTCGAGGAGGACTTCGCCGGCCGGGGTGGGGCGCACGGGCCGGCGTTCCAACACCCTGAGGCCGGTGCGGCGTTCGAGTTCGGCGACCTGCTGCGAGACGGCGGGTGCGCTGTAGCCGAGCTCGCGCGCGGCGGCGTTGAAGGAGCCGTGGCGGACGACGGCTTCGAGGGTGGCGAGCAGGCGGGGATCGAGGCTCTGCACGGAGTTAAGGCTCACTTATCTGTCGCGAAGACGTCTTTTCTTGTGCTTAAGGGTGAATGGCAGCAGGATTCTTGCTCGCGGCCCGGATGCGCAAGTCTCCCTTCCCCGGGTCCGCGGTGAACCCTTCCCCCCTCGTCGTCGAGCGCGTCCGCGCGCTCGCAGTGCCGTGCACCCCCTCCTCCGCGGCCCGTCCGTTCGCGTGTCGGCCGGGCGGCCCGCGGGGGAGACGGCCGTCGACGACCGACCTCCGGACCCCTGAAAGGAAGTGGTATGCCCAAGCCACTCGTCGGACTCACCACCTACCTCACCGACGCCCAGTGGGGGGAGTGGGAGTTGCCGGCCGTGCTCCTGCCCGCCGCGTACGCCAGCGCCGTTCAGGCCGCGGGCGGCCACGCGGTCCTGCTGCCACCGGATGATCCCGGAGCCGCGGCCGACGTCGTCGCACGCCTGGACGCGCTCGTCCTCACCGGTGGTGAGGACCTCGATCCGGCGCTCTACGGAGCAGCACCGCATCCGTGCTCGGGTGCCCCCGTCCGGGAACGCGACCGGTGGGAACTGGCCGTCCTGGCCGCCGGTCTCGGGCGGGACATCCCGGTGCTCGGGGTGTGCAGGGGCATGCAGTTGATGAACGTGCACGCGGGCGGGACGTTGATCCAGCACCTGCCCGACAGGGTGGGGCACGACGGTCACGACGTGCGTCCGGGCCACTTCGCCTCCCACGCCGTCACGACCGTCCCGGGCACCCGGATCGGGGCGCTCCTGCCGGGGACGAGGAACGTCGCCACGCACCACCACCAGGCGGTGGACCGGCTCGGGGCGGGTCTGGTCGTGGCTGCCCACGCCATGGACGCAACGGTGGAGGCGGTGGAGAGCACCAGGCACCGCTTCGCCGTCGGCGTGCAGTGGCATCCGGAGATGGCCTTCGACTCGGCGGTGGTGTACGCCCTGGTGGCCGCGGCGCGCTCCATCGCGAACGCGGGGCCGCGCAGGGCGGGAGATCCGGGGGAGCGTGCCGTGCGGACGACACCGCCCGCCGTCATGTCGGCGCCGACCCCTTGACACCGCTCGGGTGCAACCCCCAGGATCGGCCCGTGAACCTGTCAGACAGCCAGACAGCAGGGTCGGCCCCCCGCCGCGTGAGCGCGATGGAAGCCGTGTTCGGCCACCTGCGCAGCGCCATCGAGCGCGGTCAGTACGTCGTGGGGGACAAGCTCCCCTCCGAAGCGGAGCTGTGCCGCACCCTCGAGGTCAGCCGGCCCGTGCTGAGGGAGGCGCTCCGCGCCCTCCAGGCCATGGGCCTGACCGTTTCGAAGACCGGCAAGGGCACCTTCGTCGTGGCGAACACGGTCGAGGACCCCACGTTCGGCGACTACGCGGCCAGCGACCTCCTGGAGGTCCGACGGCACGTCGAGATCCCGGTCGCCGGGTACGCGGCGCTGCGCCGCACTCCGGAGGACCTGGACCACCTGGCCCACCTGCTCGACCGGATGGAACG
Organism: Streptomyces sp. SP17BM10; assembly: GCF_036322405.1. Lineage (NCBI taxonomy): Bacteria > Bacillati > Actinomycetota > Actinomycetes > Kitasatosporales > Streptomycetaceae > Streptomyces > Streptomyces sp. SP17BM10. Next base: position 80,883 of record NZ_JAQYXB010000576.1, read on the forward strand.
GGAGACCGACACCACCGCGTGGGTCGCGCTGGACACCGTCTTCCACCTGGCGGTGGCCGAGGCCTCCCGCAACCCGGTCTTCCGCCGGGTCATCGAGGAGATCCGTGACGCACTGGCGCGTCAGTCCACCTTCCTCAACGAACTCGGCGGCCGGCGCGAGCAGTCGAACTGCGAGCACCGGGCGATCGTCGAGGCGCTGGTCGACGGTTCCGAGCCCGACGCGGTGGCGGCGATGTCGCACCACCTGCACCGCGTCGAGGCGACCCTCACCGACATCGTGCGCCCCAAGCGCACGGACACCCCCACGGAAGGCAGATCCGAGGCGTGAGCGAGCAGTTCCTCAAAGACGAGAAGCGCCCCACGACCCGTCACGTCGACGCCGGCGACACCGGCTACAGCAAGTCCCTGAAACCCCGGCACGTCAACATGATCGCCATCGGCGGGGCCATCGGCACCGGCCTCTTCCTCGGCGCGGGCGGGCGGCTCGCCGACGCGGGGCCCTCCCTGTTCGTCGCGTACGCCGTCTGCGGAGTCTTCGCCTTCCTCGTCGTGCGCGCGCTCGGCGAACTCGTCCTGTACCGCCCGTCCTCCGGCGCATTCGTGTCGTACGCCCGGGAGTTCCTGGGCGAGAAGGGCGCGTACACCGCGGGCTGGATGTACTTCCTCAACTGGGCGACCACCGGCATCGCCGACATCACCGCCGTCGCCACGTACGCCCATTACTGGCACCTGTTCTCCAGCGTCCCGCAGTGGGTGATCGCGCTCATAGCCCTGGCCCTGGTGCTGACCGTGAACCTCATCTCGGTGCGGATGTTCGGCGAACTGGAGTTCTGGTTCGCCATCGTCAAGGTCGGCGCGCTGCTCGTGTTCATGGGCATCGCGATCTTCCTGCTGGTCACCCGGCACCCGGTCGACGGCGCCGTTCCCGGTCCGTCCCTGATCACCGCCAACGGCGGGATCTTCCCCAACGGCCTGATGCCGATGCTGCTGATCATCCAGGGCGTCGTCTTCGCCTACGCCTCCGTGGAACTCGTCGGCGTCACGGCGGGGGAGACCGAGAACCCCGAGAAGATCATGCCGAAGGCGATCAACTCGATCATGTGGCGCGTGGGACTGTTCTACGTCGGCTCGGTCCTCCTCCTGTCGATGCTGCTGCCCTGGAACAGGTACAGCTCCGGCCAGAGCCCGTTCGTGACCGTGCTCTCCCACATCGGCGTCCCGGCGGCCGGCGGCGTGATGAACCTCGTCGTCCTCACCGCGGCCATGTCCTCGCTCAACTCCGGCCTCTACTCCACGGGCCGCATCCTGCGGTCGATGGCCGTGAGCGGTTCGGCGCCCCGGTTCACCGCCCGCATGAGCCGCAGCCAGGTGCCGTACGGCGGCATCCTGCTGACCGGCGGCATGTGCGTCCTCGGCGTCGGCCTCAACTTCGTGGTCCCCGCCGACGCGTTCGAGATCGTGCTGAACTTCGCGGCGATCGGCATCCTCGCCACCTGGGGCATGATCATGGTCTGCCACTACCTCTTCTGGCGCAAGACCCGCCGGGGCGAACTCACCCGGCCCGGCTACCGCCTGCCCGGCTCGCCGTGGACCGAACTCGTGACGCTCGCCTTCCTCGTCTCCGTCCTGGTCCTCATGTACGCCGACGGCGGCGCCGGACGCACCACCGTGCTGTGCCTCCCGCTGGTCGGCGGAGCGCTGGTCGCGGGCTGGTACGCGATCCGCGGACGGATCGCGCGCGCCGCCGCCGGGACCGACGGCTGAACGCGGACACCGCTCACGGGACCTGACGGGCCCGTCACCTCCTCGCCGCGGGCCGCCACCCTCCGGCACACCGGTCAGCACCACATCCACCACCCCAACGAGGCAGTCATGTCCAGCAGTCCCCTCGCGGACGCGCCCGCGATCCGCGAGCCCCGCCACGCGCCCGTCGCCCACCTCACCCGGGCCGGAGTGGTCGAGGGCACCCACTACGGATCCGTCGTCGTCCTCGGCGGCGACGGCGAGCTCCGGTTCCGGCTCGGCGACGTCGAGGCCGCCTGCTACCCGCGCTCGGCCCTCAAACCGGTCCAGGCCGTCGCCATGGTCCGGGCGGGATTGCCGCTCGACGGCGAACTTCTCTCCCTCGCCATGGGCAGCCACTCCGGCGAGGAGCGCCACCTCGCCGGAGCCCGGCGGATCCTGGACCTCGCAGGCCTGTCCGAGGACGACCTGCGCAACGTGCCGGACCTGCCGTACGACCCGGCCGTCCGGGACACCTGGGTCCGGGAGGGCCGCCCGCCCTCCCGGCTCGCCCAGAACTGCTCGGGCAAGCACGCCGCGATGCTCTACCTGTGCAAGCTCAACGGCTGGCCGACGGCGGACTACGACGATCCCGCCCACCCGCTCCAACGGGTGATCGCCGGGACCGTCGAAGACCTCACCGGTCAACGCGTCGCGCACGTCACCGTCGACGGCTGCGGCACCCCGCTGTTCGCCGTCTCCCTGCACGGCCTCGCCCGGGCCGCCGCCCGCATCGCCGCCGGCACCCGCGGGACGCCCGAGTCCCGCGTCGCGCACGCGCTGCGCGGGCACCCGGAGATGGCCTCCGGTACGGGACGGGACGTGGCCGCGCTGATGCGCGCGGTGCCCGGTCTGCTGGCGAAGGACGGCTTCGAGGGCGTCCAGGTCGCCGCGCTGCCGGACGGCCGAGCCGTCGCCGTGAAGATCTCCGACGGTGCGAACCGGGCGCGCGTCCCGGTGGCGGCCGCGGCGCTGGCCCTGGCGGGGGTCGACCCGCGGCTGCTCACCGGGTTCGCGGGGGAGCCGGCCACCGGTGGTGGCCGGCCCGTCGGGGGCGTCCGGCCGGTGGCGGCCCTGGACCCGTCGGCCCTGCTCGCCCCCGCCTGACCCGACCCACCGCTCCACGGAAGAAGAGGACCGCACACCCATGACCGCCGCCACCCGCAGCGAACACGACCTGCTCGGAGACCGGGACGTCCCCGCCGACGCCTACTGGGGCGTCCACACGCTCCGCGCGACCGAGAACTTCCCCATCACGGGCACGCCCATCTCCGCCTACCCGCACCTGATCGACGCCCTGGCCGCCGTCAAGGAGGCCGCCGCCCTCGCCAACGAGGAGCTCGGCCTGCTGGAACCCGCGAAGGCCGGGGCGATCGTCACGGCCTGCCGCGAGATCCGCGGCGGCGAACTGCACGACCAGTTCGTCGTCGACGTCATCCAGGGCGGCGCCGGCACCTCGACCAACATGAACGCCAACGAGGTCGTCGCCAACCGGGCGCTGGAGCTGCTGGGGCACGCGAAGGGCGAGTACCACCACCTGCACCCCAACGAGGACGTCAACCTCGGCCAGTCCACCAACGACGTCTACCCGACCGCCGTCCGGATCGCGACCGTGTTCGCCGTGCGGGGCCTGCTCGACGCGATGGCCGTCCTCCAGGACGCCTTCGCCCGCAAGGCCGTCGAGTTCCGCGACGTCCTGAAGATGGGCCGCACGCAGCTCCAGGACGCCGTGCCGATGACGCTCGGCCAGGAGTTCTCGACGTTCGCGGTCATGCTCGACGAGGACCGCAGCCGGCTCGCGGAGGCCGTCGAACTGATCCACGAGATCAACCTCGGCGCGACCGCGATCGGCACGGGCCTCAACGCGCCCGCCGGATACGCCGAGTCCGCGCGCCGCCACCTCGCCGACCTGACCGGGCTGCCCCTCGTCACCGCGGCGAACCTGGTCGAGGCCACCCAGGACTGCGGGGCGTTCGTCCAGATGTCCGGCGTGCTCAAGCGCATCGCCGTCAAGCTGTCGAAGAGCTGCAACGACCTGCGACTGCTGTCCTCCGGCCCGCGAGCGGGCCTGGGCGAGATCAACCTGCCGCCGGTGCAGGCCGGTTCGAGCATCATGCCGGGCAAGGTGAACCCGGTGATCCCCGAGGTCGTCAACCAGGTCGCCTTCGAGGTGATCGGCAACGACGTCACCGTCACGATGGCCGCCGAGGCGGGGCAGCTCCAGCTCAACGCCTTCGAGCCGATCATCCTGCACTCGCTGTCCGAGTCGATCACCCACCTGCGGGCGGCCTGCCTCACGCTCGCCGAGCGCTGCGTCGTCGGAATCACCGCCAACACGGAGGTGCTGCGCGCGACCGTCGAGAACTCCATCGGCCTCGTGACCGCCCTCAACCCGCACATCGGGTACACCGCGGCGACCGACATCGCCAAGGAGGCCCTCGCCAGCGGCCGGGGCGTGGCCGAGCTGGTCCTGGAGAAGGGGCTGCTCCCGGCCGAGAAGCTCAGCGCCCTGCTGCGGCCCGAGGTGATCGCGGGCAGCGGCGTGCCCGTGGCCTGAGGGCGGACCCGGTAGGCGTCGAACGCCCCGCCGCCGCAACGGAGTTCCGGTGCGGCGCCGGGGCGCGTTGATCTCGGAGGCTCCCGGGCGGTCTTGGCGCTGGACGGTCGCGGGCACGGGAGTGCTCCCGTGCGAGGACGGCCGCCGCTTCCCCGTGGCCGCCCCCGTCGGCCCGGGGCCTTCAGTCCGGTCCGCCGCGGCGGATCACCTCGGCGTACCAGTGGGCGCTGCTCTTGGGCGTGCGCACCAGGGTGTCGTAGTCGACGTGGATGATGCCGAAGCGCTTGTCGTAGCCGTACGCCCACTCGAAGTTGTCGAGCAGGGACCAGAGGAAGTAGCCGCGGACGTCGGCGCCGGCGTCGATGGCGTCGGCGACGGCGTCGAGGTGACGCCGGAGGTAGGCGGTCCGTTCGGGGTCGTGGACGGTGCCGTCGGGGGCGACGGTGTCCTGGAACGCCGCGCCGTTCTCGCTGATGATCAGGGGCAGGCCGAACTCGCGGTGCATGGTGAGCAGCGCGTCGGACAGCCCGGTGGGGTCGATCGGCCAACCCATGGCGGTGACGTCGTCGTTGGCGCGGTGGAAGGCGACGGCGTCGGCGCCCGGCCAGGGCGAGTGGGCGCCGGAGCCGTGCCCGTCCTCACGCGGACGGTGCTCGGGGTCCGCGGAGGCGGAGACGACGGTCGGGTTGTAGTAGTTGAGGCCGAGCAGGTCGATCGGGCGGGAGGTCTCGGTGAGGTCGCCGTCGTGGACCAGGGCGTCCCAGTCGACCAGGTGGGCGGTGTCCTCGAGGAGGTCCTCGTCGTACCGGGCCCGGAACATCGGGCCGGTCCAGATCCGGTTGCCGACGGCGTCGATCCGGCGGGCGGCCTCCAGGTCCTGCGGGCGGTCGCCGAGCGGCCGCACGACGTGCAGGTTGAGTGAGACGGACACCTGGGCGGAGGCGGGCAGCGCGGCGCGCAGGGCGCCGACGGCCAGGCCGTGGCCGAGGTTGAGGTGGTGGGCGGCGCGCAGCGCGTCGCCGGGGTCGGTGCGGCCGGGGGCGTGGACGCCGGCGCCGTAACCGAGGAAGGCGCTGCACCAGGGCTCGTTGAGGGTGATCCAGGTGGGCACCCGGTCGCCGAGCGCCTCGGCGGCGAGTGCCGCGTAGTCGGCGAAGCGGTACGCGGTCTCCCTCGCCGGCCAGCCGCCGTCCCCGGCGGGGCCCCCGTTCGACGGGTTCTCCAACTCCTGGGGCAGGTCCCAGTGGTAGAGGGTGGCGACCGGGGTGATGCCGTGGGCGAGGAGTTCGTCGGTCAGTGCCCGGTAGAAGTCCAGGCCGCGTTCGGAGGCCGGGCCGCGGCCGGTGGGCTGGACGCGGGGCCAGGCGATGGAGAACCGGTAGGAGGTCAGGCCGAGGTCGGCCATCATCCGGACGTCCTCGCGGAACCGGTGGTAGTGGTCCACCGCGATGTCGCCGGTGTCCCCGCCGTCGACCTTGCCGGGAGTGTGGCTGAAGGTGTCCCAGATCGACGGGGTGCGGCCGTCCTCCGCGACGGCACCCTCGATCTGGTAGGCGGCGGTGGCCGTACCCCAGGCGAAGCCCGGGGGGAACGCGCGTCGGGCGGAACCGATGTCCGGTGGGAGCGCGGTCATGACAGGAGTGCTCCAATTGAGATGTGGTGACCATCGGGTGCCGGCCGGGGGCCCGTCCCCGGGGGATCCCGCGGGAGGGCCCGGCGGCCGGTCACCCCTTGAGTGCGCCCTGGGTGATACCGCCGACGATCTGTCGGCCGAAGACGGTGAAGACCAGGAGCAGCGGTGCGGTGCCGATGAGCGCGCCGGCGGTGATGACGGACCAGTCGGTGGACCAGCCGGTGCCGAGCCCGGCGAGGGCGACCTGGACGGTGGGATTGGTGGCGCCGTTCATCGCGATGATGGGCCACAGGAAGTCGTTCCAGGACTGCACGAAGACGAGCATCCCCAGCACGGCCATGGCGGGCCGGGCGATCGGCAGGACGACGTGCCAGACGACGCGCAGCGAGTGCGCGCCGTCCACCCGGGCCGCCTCCAGCAGTTCGCTGGGCAGGGCCTGGGTGAGGTACTGGCGCATGAAGAAGACGCCGAAGGCGGTGACCAGGGACGGCAGGATGAGGGCGCCGAGGTTGTTGCCGAGCCCCAGGTGCCGCATCAGGATGAACAGCGGCACGACGCTCACCTGGGCGGGCACGGCCATGGTGGCGACGACGAGGGCCAGCAGCGCGCCGCGGCCGCGGAAGCGCAGCTTGGCGAACGCGAAGCCGGCGAGGACGGAGAACGCCACCGTGCTGAGCGCGACGGTGCCGGCGACCAGGGTCGAGTTGAGCAGCGCGACGCCCATGCCGCGCGCCCCGGCGTTGTCCCACACGTAGCCGATGTTGTGGAACAGGTTCGAGCCGGGCAGGAGCGGCGGGGGCGTGGAGACCACCCGGTGGCTGTCGGTCGACGCTGCGACGAGCGTCCAGTACAGCGGGAACAGCGAGGCGAGGGCGGCCAGGACCAGCGTCGCCAGGGCGAACGGCCCGGCCCGGTGCTGGTCTCCCGCGCCCGGGGAGCGCAGCCGGTTCCGGCGCCCGGTGCCGCGCGGTTCGGCGGCGGCTGCGGGTGCGGGGATGGTGGTCATGTCGTCGTCCTTCCGGGTCACGTGGCGGCGCGCAGGCGGCGGGCGACGAGCGTGTTGGCCAGGCCGACCAGCAGGAGCAGGCCGAACATCAGCCAGGCGATGGCGGAGGCGCGTCCGAGCAGGCTGTAGTGGAAGCCCTGGTCGTACATGAGGATGCCGAGGGTCTCGTACTGGTGGCCGGCGCCGCCCTGGTGGCCGCTCTGCCCGCCGAACAGGTACGGCTCCCCGAAGAGCTGGGTCGATCCGATGAACGAGACGACGACGGTGAACAGGATGGTCGGGCGCAGCTCGGGGATCGTGACGTGGCGGAACTGCCGCCAGCGGTTGGCTCCGTCGATCGCGGCGGCCTCGTACAGCTCGCGGGGGACGGCCTGCATCGCGGCGAGGTAGATCAGCGCGTTGTAGCCGGTCCAGCGCCAGATGACGATCACGGAGACGGCGAGCTGGGAGCTCCAGGTGCCGGCTTCCCAGCGGATCGGTCCGGCGCCCACCAGGCCGAGCAGCCAGTTGGCCATGCCGCCCTCGGGGCTGAAGATCAGCGCGAAGACGAGCGTGGCGGCGGCGACCGACGTCGCGTACGGCGCGAGCAGCGCCGTCCGGAAGAAACCACGGGCCGGGAGGCGGTAGTTGAGCAGGTGGGCGAGGCCGAGCGCGATCAGGAGTTGCGGGACGGTGGACAGCACACCGAGGGTGACCGTGTTGCGCAGGGCGTGCCAGAAGAGGTCGCTCGCCGGCCCGGTCAGCAGGTCACGGTAGTTCTGGAGACCGACCCAGTCGGTCTGGTCGACGTTGTAGAGGCTGACCTGGTGCAGGGACAGCCAGCCGGTGTAGAGGAGGGGGAAGAGTCCGAAGACCGCGAACACCACGAAGAAGGGTGCGACGAACACGTAGGGCGAGGCGGCGTGGTCCCAGCGGTGCAGCCGGCCGCGCAGGCCCGTCGGCGTTCCGCGGCGTACCGGCGCGCTCGGGGCGGGTGGGTCGGCCGGGTCTCTTCGGTGGGTGCTGGTCGGGGTGGCCACTGGTTCCTCCGTGCCGGGTCGACGGCCGGGTGGGGTCGTCGCGTCGTTCTGGACAGGGTCGGGTCGGTGTCGGCTGTTCGTGGGCGGCAGCCGTGCGGACCGGCCGGGGGAGGGGTGCCGGGCGGTCCGCACGGTCAGGCCCGCGGTTACTGGACGGTGCTCGCGATCTGCTTGACGGTGGCGGCCCAGGCCTCGTCGGGGCTCTGGTGGTTCTGCTCCATCAGCTGCACGCCGTTGCCGAACGCCCCGTGGAAGTCGCCGTGGTGCGGCCCGGTCTCGGCCGGCTGGATGGCCTTGGCGGCGGTGGAGAAGATCTGCCCGGTCGGGGCTTTCGGGCCGATGTACGGGTTGGTGAAGTCCGTGACGCCCGGGAGCGCGTACGCCTTCTGGTTGGCGGGGATGTTCCCGACCTTCTGGAAGACCTTGGCCTGCTGCTCGGGCGCGGTGAGCCACACGGCCAGCGCCTGGGCCTGGGCCACGTGCTTGCCGGAGGCCGGCACCGTCAGGAACGATCCGCCCCAGTTCCCGGCGGCGGGAGCCTGCGCGATGTTCCACTTCCCGGTGTTACCCGGGCCGGAGTACTTCTCGATGTTGGCCTGCTGCCAGGACGGGCAGACCGTGGTGGCGAACGTGGAGTTGGAGAAGGCGGTCTGCCAGGGCGTGTCGAATTCCTTGAGCCCTTGGGTGATGCCGGCCTGCACCGCGTCCGCGGCCAGCTTCCAGCCGTTCTTCACCCCGGCGGAGTTCTGGTAGTCGGCCTTGCCGTTCTTGTAGTACTGCTCGGTGTTGGAGGAGACCACGCCGTTGTACAGGCCGGTGGCGGTGTCCATGAAGAAGGTGCCCTTGGGGGCCTTGGCCTGGTACTGGCGGCCGACCTCGACGTACTTCGCCCAGTCGCCCGCCCACAGGGCGCTGACCGCGGCGGGGTCCCCGGGCAGGCCCGCTGCCTGGAAGAGGTCCTGGCGGTAGCAGATGGCCATGGGGCCGACGTCCGTGCCCAGGCCGACGGTCTTGCCCTGGGCGGTGGTCGCCTGCTTCCACTTCCACGGCAGGTAGGCGTCCTTGTCGACGCCCTGGGCGTGCGACAGATCGGTGAAGGCGGAGCTGAGTTGGTCGGAGGTGGCCAGCGCTATCCGGCTCACCTCGAGGGCCTGGACGTCGTCGAGCCCGCCGCCCGACAGCCGGGTCTGCAGCGCGGTCCAGTAGTCGCCCTCCACCGTGGTGGAGTTCTCCTTGATCGTGATGTTCGGGTGAGCCTTCGTGTACTCGTCGAAGAGCCCGGCCTCCTTGTAGCCGAAGGTGCCGAAGTCGCCCACGGTGAGCGTGATCTCGGCGTTCGGGTCGTCCGAGCCGGACCCTCCGGAGGAGCAGCCGGTGACCAGGGCCGCGGTGACGACGGCGACCGACAGGAGGGCGGGGGCTCTGTGGGAACGGCTGCGCAGGAACATGGGGTTCTCCAGGACCAGTGGCGGGACGCGCGGGGGTGGGGCCGCGCTCGGGGCGCCGTGAGCGGTGCCCCGAGCGGTCGGTGGGGAGCGGCTGAAGGTGGTGCGGGAGGGGCCGGGGCGGACGCGGTCCGGCAGCTCCGGGAGTGGCGATCGAGGCGTGGGAGCGCTCCCAATCGGGAACCTTGCTCCCTCCGAGAGAAACTGTCAAGAGATGTTGCAGCAGGGGTGTTTGAGCGGTCCACCGGTCCCCGGAAGGACGGATCACCGCCCGGCGGGCAGGGTGGAACGCCGCCCCGCGGGCAGGACGGATCACCGCCCGGCGGCGGGGCCGGGTCCGGGTGATGTCAGCAGGTGATCGCGGGTGCGGACTCGCGGACGGTCAGCCGGGTGGGGAGGACGAGGGGGCTAGGGTCCTGGCCGTCGATGACGGCCACGAGCATCCGGGCCATCTCCAGCCCGAGCGCGCGCACCGGCTGGTGCACGGTCGTCAGCGGCGGGTCGGCGTACAGGGCGCTCGCGAGGTCGTCGAAGCCGACGACCGCGACGTCCTCGGGGACGCGTCGGCCGTGCCGGCGCAGGACGCGCAGCGCTCCCAGTGCCATGCCGTCATTGGCGGTGAACACCGCGTCGATGTCCGGGCGTTCCGCGAGCAGCCGCTCCATCGCGGCTTCGCCGCCGGCCTGGGTGAAGTCGCCGGGTGCCACGCCGGCGGCGGACCGGCCGGCCAGGACCAGGGCCTCGCGGAAGCCCTGTTCGCGGGCGACGGCGGCCTGGAGGTCGACCTGTCCGGTGATCATCGCGATGTTCCGGCGTCCGCCGCGCACCAGGTGCTCGGTGGCCAGGCGGGCACCGCCCCGGTTGTCCGGGTCGACGTACCACCTGGGCGTGCCCGTCAGCGGCAGGCCGCCGAAGACCACGGGCAGGTGCGTCTCCTCGGCCAGCCGGCCGAGGGGGTCGTCGCCGCGCAACGCCATCAGCATCACGCCGTCCGCCCGTTGGGAGCTCAGGATGCGCCGTAGGCGCTCCTTGCCGCGGGGGGTGTCGGCCAGCAGCAGGACCAGTTCGAGGTCCGTCTGATCGAGGTAGGAGCTGACGCCCACCGTCACCTCGGCGAAGAACGGGTCGGCGAACAGCCCGGGTTCGTCGCTGGACACCGCGAGTACGACCGCACCCGCGCGCCGGGTCGCCAGCGCCCGCGCGGTCGGGTTCGGCACGTAGCCGAGCTCGCGCACCGCCCGCTCCACCGCGGCGCGCTTGGCCGCGCTCACGTGCGGCACGTTGTTGATCACCCGGGACGCCGCCGTGCGCGAGACGCCGGCCCGGGCGGCGACCTCGTCCAGCGTCGGCTGGTGTCGTGGAGACGTCTCCATCGCGATCGTCGATCCCTCCTGTTGCCGGTGGGCGGTTGCCGGTGGGCGGTCTCCGGACCATGGTTCCACGGACGACCCGTGCTGCGGTGGTGATCGACAGTACCTGCTCGCCCTTGCGGACTGGAAGCGCTTCCACCTTGCCGTCGTGCCGATCCCAGCCCATCCGAAGGGCGCGGGATCTACCAAATCCCGGTACGGACGCCGATGCGAGCCACTCGCGGCACGCTCTTGACACCGGGTTCGGATAACCCCAATCATCTGGACACCGGAAGCGCTTCCATCCTCCCCACCCCCACCCCACCCCGTGGAGGAACCATGCGCCGCTCGCTCCGAACGCGCTCTCTGCTCCTGGTCCCGGTGCTGAGCACCGCCCTTCTGACGCTCCACCCCGGCAGCGCCCACGCCGCCGACCCCACCGGCATGACCCACGGCTTCTACGTGGACCCCGACTCCTCCGCGAAGCGGTGGGTCGACGCCAATCCGGGCGACGGCCGCGCCCCGGCCATCCGCTCGTCGATCGCCGCCGTGCCGATGGCACGCTGGTTCGGCAACTGGAGCGGCACCATCGGGACGGCGACCGGCGCCTTCGTCGGCGCGGCCGCCGCCAACGGCAAGCTGCCGATCCTGGTGGCGTACAACATCCCCGACCGCGACATCTGCGCCGGCCAGTCCGGCGGCGGGGCGGGCAGCGCCGCCGCCTACCGGACCTGGATCGCCGCCTTCGCCGGCGGCATCGGCAACCGGCCGGCGGTGGTCGTCCTCGAACCCGACTCGCTCGGCGACGAGAGCTGCATGACCCAGGCCCAGGTCAGCGAGCGCAACGGCCTGCTGAGCAACGCCATCGCGCAGTTCAACGCCAAGGCCCCGAACACCTGGGTCTACCTCGACGCCGGAAACCCCGCCTGGCTGAGCGCCGCCACCATGGCCCAGCACCTGGCCGCGGCCGGGGTGAGCGGAGCGCACGGGTTCTCGCTGAACGTCTCGAACTACCTCTCCACCGGGGAGAACGTCGCCTACGGAAACGCCGTCAACGCGGCCCTGGGGTCCACGAAGGGCTTCACCAAGCCCTTCGTCATCGACACCAGCCGCAACGGCAACGGCTCCAACGGCGGGTGGTGCAACCCGGCGGGGCGCAGGATCGGCACGCCCACGCAGGTCGGCGGCGGCGCCGAGATGCTGCTGTGGATCAAGGCCCCCGGCGAGTCCGACGGCAACTGCGGCGTCGGCGCCGGATCCACCGCCGGACAGTTCCTGCCCGAGGTCGCCTACCGGATGGTCTACGGCAACTGACGCCGGAGCGCCGCCGGCCCCGGACTCGTCCGAGGCCGGCCCCGCTCGCACTCGCACCGCCCCCTGCTCGCACCGCCCCCTGCTCGCACCGCCCCTCGCTCCCACCCCGAGAACCCGACCAGAGGACACCTGGTGAGACCCCGTATCCCCCGCTCGCTGATCCCCCTCGGCATCGCCGCCCTGCTGACCGGACTCGCCGTCCCGGCCCAGGCCCAGGCCGAGTCCGCCAAGCCCACCGGCCACCGGCTGTCGGCCGACGCCCGCTTCTCCGTCGACCCGGACGGCGACGCCGCCCAGCAGGTCTTGCGCGACCTGTCGGACCACGACCCGGTCGGCGCCCTCGCCATGGCGAAACTGGCGAGCTGGCCGCAGGCCCAGTGGTTCTCCGACGGCACGCCGGGCCAGGTCGAGGAGCGGGCGCGCACCCTGGTCCGCCACGCGGCCCGCACCGGCACCGTCCCGGTCCTGGTCGCCTACGACATCCCGGGCCGGGACTGCTCGCAGTACTCCTCCGGAGGCGCCCGGTCCGACGCGGACTACCAGGCCTGGATCGCCGCGCTGGCCCGCGGCGTCGGCCGCGCCAAGGCGGTGATCGTCCTCGAACCCGACGCCCTGGCCAACCTGCCCCGCGACTGCTCCCCGACCACCGACCCCACGGGCGCCCTCACGGCGGGACGCGTCGCCGACCTCCGCTACGCGATCGACGCCCTGGAGAAGCAGCCGAACACGACCGTCTACCTGGACGCCGGCAACAGCCACTGGCAGAGCGTGGGCACGATGACCCAACGCCTGATCGACGCCGGGGCCGACCGTGCCCAGGGCTTCTCGCTGAACGTCTCCAACTTCTTCGCCACCGACGTGTCCAACCACTACGGCACGTGGGTGGCGAACTGCCTCTGGTTCGCGACCAAGGGCCCGGAGGCCGCACGCGGGCACGCCGACTCCTGCGCCGGCCAGTACTACTCGCCCGCCGCCCCCAACGACGGCCGCCCGGGCAACTCCGTCGACGTGGACGACCCCACCACCTGGCACTGGACCGACCAGTGGTTCCGGCAGAACGTCGGCAGCCCGCCCGCGGACGAACTCACCCACTTCGTCGTCGACACCGGCCGCAACGGGAAGGGCGCCTGGAAGCCGCCGGCGGGCAAGTACACCGGTGACCCGCAGATCTGGTGCAACCCGCCCGGACGCGGCGTCGGCGACCGTCCCACGGCCGACACCGGCACCCCGCTCGTGGACGCCTACCTGTGGATCAAGACGGTCGGCCAGTCCGACGGGCAGTGCAACCGCAGCATCCCCGGCGCGACGGTCGACCCGGAGTACGGCACCGTCGACCCGCCGGCCGGCACCTGGTGGCCCGAGCAGGCCCACGCCCTGGTGCGCAACGCCGAGCCGGCGCTCACCTTCGACTGGCACTGAGCCCGTATCAGGAGAGAGCCGCCCCGGCTGCGGACTGCCGCGGCGTCCGCGGCCGGGGCACACCATGACCGCACCCGAAGCCGTCGACGGGCTCCGCTCGGGGGGCCGCTGCGGACGAGCCCGGTCGGCCGTGCCTGCCTGGTCCACGGCGACGTGGTCCCGCGTCCCGTGATGACGGAGGCCTCCGGCGCTCAGGGGACGACCGGCAGGACGGAGGTGGGCTCGGTGATCACGAGGGGCTCGCCGGCGGGGGTCAGGCGCCCGGAGGCCGGGTCGCGGCGGAAGGCCGTCAGGGTGTCGGAGCCCTGGTTGGCGCAGAACAGGAGCCGTTCGTCGGTGCTGAGGGCGATGTCGCGGGGCCAGGAGCCGCCGCAGGCGGTGACGTCGACGAGGTCGACGGCCGCCCCGTCGTCGTGGAGGGCGTGCACGGCGATGGCGTCGTCGCCGCGGTTGGTCGTGTAGAGGAAGCGGCCGTCCGCGGACACCCGGACGGCGGCGGCGTAGTTGGCGTTCGGCGCATCCGGATCCCGGCGCGTCGGAAGCTCGGCGACGGGTTCGAGGCGGCCCGCGAGCGCGTCCCAGGTGCAGACGGTGAGGGTGGCGGAGAACTCGTTGAGGACGTAGACGTGCTTCGCCGAGGGGTGGAACACCAGGTGCCGGGGACCGCGGTCGGCCGGCAGCCGGACGGTTCGGTGCACGCCGAGCCGACCGGTGACCGGCTCGAAGGCGTGGACGTGGATCCGGTCGGTGCCGAGGTCGGTACACAGGAGGAACCGTCCGTCGGGCGAGGGGGCGGCCATGTGGGCGTGCGGGCTGCGCAACTGGCCGGAGGCCTCCCCATCGGGGTGGCGGATGGTCTGCACCGGTTCGCTGGCGGCGAGCGCGTCGTCGGCGTCGATGGGGATCACCGAGAGGACGCCGTCGCCGTAGTGGGCCGCGAAGAGGAGCGAACCGCTGGGGTGGACGGCGAGGTGACAGGGGCCGGCACCGCCGCTCCCGGTGGCGTCATGGTCGACGGTGGACAGGCCGGCCCCGGGGGTGTCGAAGGGGGCGGCACTGCCGATGACCAGCAGACCGCCGGACGTGGTGCTCGGAGGGTGGTGCAAGGTGTGCCTGCTCTCTGTCCGCCGCTCGGCGAGCGGTCTGGCGGGGGGTGGGAGACGGACGACCGAGGACCGGAGTGGGAGCGCTCCCACGTCGTGGTCGGAAGGTTCCTTCCTCAGCTGATCCGGTGTCAAGGGAGGAAGCCGAACTGCCCCGGGGCCCGCCCCTCGGCCGGGCGGCGCCGTCCTGGCCCCGATGATCCGTGGCGGCGCCGCCGTCCGGTGACCTACGATCCCCTGCCAGGCGGGAACGAGACCGGTGGTGGCGACGGAAGGCGCGTGGGCAGTGGGCGGACGGCAGACCGGAAGGCCGACCCTGGAGGAGGTCGCGGCCAGGGCCGGGGTCGGGCGCGGCACGGTGTCCCGGGTGATCAACGGGTCGTCGCGGGTGAGCGAACGGACGAAGGAGGCGGTGGGCCGGGCGATCGCGGAACTGGGCTACGTGCCCGATCCGGCGGCCAGGGCGCTGGCCGGCAGCCGGACGGACGCGGTCGCGCTGGTCGTCCCGGAGACGGAGGCCCGGGTGTTCGCGGAACCCTACTTCCTGGACATCATCCGCGGTGTGAGCGCCGAACTCGGCGCAGTGGACAAGCAGTTGCTGCTCACACTGATCCGCACCGAGCAGGAGCGGCAGCGCTTCGAGCGCTACCTCGCCGCGCAGCGGGTGGACGGCGTGCTGCTGGTCTCGGTCCACCGGGACGACCCGCTGCCGGACCAGGTGCGCGCGCTGGGCCTGCCGACCGTGCTGAACGGGCGCCGTTCGCCGCAGGAGCCGGTGGCGTACGTCGACTCCGACAACGTGGGGGCGGGCCGTTCGGCGGTGGAGCACCTGGCCGGGCGCGGGCGGCGCCGGATCGCGACCATCACCGGTCCGTCGGACATGGACGCCGCACAGGGCCGGCTGGCGGGTTACCGCCAGGGTCTGGCGGCGGCCGGTCTGCCGGCGGACGAGGGCCTCGTCGCCGCCGGGGACTTCACGGAGGAGGGCGGCCGCCGGGCGATGCGGGAACTGCTGGAGCGCCGCCCGGAGATCGACGCGGTGTTCGCCGCCTCCGACCTGATGGCGGTCGGCGCCCTCGCCGTCCTGCGGGCCAGGGGTCTGGACGTGCCCGGCGACGTCGCGCTGGTGGGCGTCGACGACTCGCCGGTGGCCCGCCACCTGGACCCGCCGCTGACCAGCGTCCGCCAGCCGATCGAGGAGATGGGCCGCACGATGGCCGGGCTCCTGCTGCGCCAGATCGCGGGCCAGGACGCGGAGCCGTCCCGCCTGGTGCTGCCGACGGAGCTGGTGGTGCGGCGCTCCTCCTGATCCGCCGGCCGTCCGGAGCCGTGCGGGACTCCGGACGGCCGGGGTGCTCAACGCCGCGTCACAGCGCCGGGTAGGCGTTCTTCAGCAGTTCCTGGAACTGGGCGGAGAACCACTCGCCGGACAGCGGCGCGTCCGGCAGCGCACCGGACATGTGGTTGTTGTTCCTCGGGTTGCCGGTGTACGTCGGGTCGCACATCCCGTCGAAGCCCTTGCCGTCGTTGTTCGGGATCTGCTTGCTGGCCCCGTCCGACTCGCCCGGGGGCTTCATCCAGACGTACGCGTGGATCCCCGGCGCCGGGGCCGCCTGCGGCCGCTCGCCGAGGCCCGCGCCCGCCTGGTTGCACCAGTTCCCGGTGTTCAGTCGCCGGTCGTAGCGCCCGCCGTCGACATAGGCGTCGACGCTCGTCCGCGGCCCCGGGCCGGTCGGCCGGGCAGGGCCGCCCCAGCCGTTGCGCGAGGTGTCGATCAGCATGCCGAGCTTGGGGTCGAAGCCCAGCGAGACCAGCTTGGCGCGCATCCCCTGCGCGTAGGAGAGCTCGTCGGCGTACCGGTTCCAGTCGAGCCACTTGGACTGGCGGACGGAAGTGCCGTTGACACTGTCGTCGATGGTGAAGTCGTCCTCCTTGAGCGCGCTGTAGTTCGCGGTGTTGACGATGAAGCCCTGGACGTTGGCGAGGGTGGAGCCCTCGGCGGTCGCCGCCTGCTTGAACAGCTCGGCGGACGCGCCGAGGTTGTCGTCCCAGCCGAGCCAGCCGTGGTGGCCGGCGTCGGCGTAGTTGTACACGTTGGGGATGGCGCCGAGCTTCTTGAGCGCGTAGCCGATGCCCTTGATGTAGTTGCCGTTGGCCTTCATCACGTCGCAGTTGGCGGTGGCGGTGACCCGCGGCGTGGTGTTGGTGACCAGGTTCGGCAGCGAGTCGAGCTCGACGGTGGTGACGATCCGCAGGCCGGCGTACTTGGGGTCGGCGAGGATGGCCGCGATCGGGTCGATGAACTCCGTCCGGTACCGGTCGATCTCGGTCGGGCCGAGCTCGCCGTTGGAGGAGAGCGCGGCGCAGTCCCGGCCGGGCAGGTCGTAGACCACCAGTTGGACGACGAGCTCACCGCTGCCCTTCTGGCGCAGGGCCTCGTCGAGGTGGGCGCGCAGCCCCATCCTGCCGTTGGCGCCGGCGATCGTGGCGATCCGGTCCAGCCAGATGCCGGTGGGCTGGTTGGCGACCTTGGCGCCGCCCGGCTCGGCGGCGGCGTGCGCGGACCACTCGGGGTTCACGTAGACCTTCGCGCCGACGTACGGGTTGTCGACGCGAGTGCCGGGCGGGGTGGTGGGCGTTCCGGTCGGGGTGGGGGTGGGTGTGTTCGTCGGGGTGGGCGTTCCGGTGGGGGTGGGGGTGGGCGTCGGGGCGGCGCCGTTGCAGGGCAACCCGTTGAGCTTGAAGGCGGTCGGGACCGGGTTGGCGCCGCTGTAGGAGCCGTTGAAGCCGAAGGAGGTGGAACCGCCGGTCGCCAGGCTGCCGTTGTACGAGACGTTGCGGGCCGTGGCCGTGGCCCCGGTCTGGCTGATGGTCGCGTTCCAGCCCTGGGTGACCTGCTGGTTGCCGGCGAAGGTCCACTCCAGGGTCCAGGAGCTCAGTGGGTCACCGGTGTTGGTGACGACCACGTTGGCGCCGAAGCCGGTGTCCCACTGGTTGGACACCTGGTAGTCGACCCGGCAGCCGGCCGGTGCGGCGCCCGCCGAGGCGGACAGCACGGTGGCGGTGGCGCCGGTCGCGGTCAGCAGGCCGAGGGCGGCGAGCAGGGCGGTCCGGCTGCTGCGCAACCGGTTGACGGTGGGGCGGGTGGTGCGGCTCATGGTGGCGGTCCCTTTCAGTGTCCGTCGAGAGCGCGAAGGTGGTCGCGCAGACCGAGGCCGAAGGCCGTGGGGGTGCCGTCGTAACGGCTGATCAGGGCGGGACCGCAGGAGCGGTCCCGGGTGTTCCGGGTCCAGCCGAGGTAGGAGAGCCCGTGGTCGTCGGACCACTTCATGACGCGGTCGACGAACCCGTGCCCACAGGTGTTCTCGCCGATCTCGCCCGCCACGACCGGGGTGCGGGCGGCGATCGGTGTCAGGACGGAGATTCAGAACACCTCAGCCGTACAGGAGTTGATGTCGTACACGGGCCAGGAGGCGGCCAGGTTCGCGACCGGGTCAGAGGGTGCGTGGGCGAGCCGGCCGCTCAGGTCGTTCGCGTGGGCGATCCCGGCGACGAGCACGAGGGTGCGCGAGCCGGTGGCGCGGGGGTGGGGGGTGTCGCATGAGCGAGTCCTTGCAGTGAGGACGCGCCGCTCCAGGCGCGCCGACTGATGGAACCGCTCCCACTGGTGGGCCGACCGTAGCGCCAACTGCCGCCGATGGAAAGGGTAGTTGCGGGGATTCGAGGGCAGAGCGGGCCAACTCGTCACACCTCTTGACCGGTTCGCGACGATCCCGCACAGTGGGAGCGCTCCCAATGGTCGAACACTGAAGGACACCGTGCCGACGAACACCCACGAGCCCGCCACGGACCCGCTCTGGTGCCGCCGCCCCGCCGACGGTTTCCTGGAAGCACTGCCGCTCGGCAACGGCACGCTCGGTGCCGTGACGTACGGAGGTGTGCACACCGAGCGCATCGAGCTCAACGCGGACACCCCCTGGTCGGGCGGCCCCGGCCCCCGGGACCGGGCGGGTGCCGCCGACCACCTGTCCGCCCCGCGGCGGGCCGTGCGGGCCCGCGACCACCCGGGCGCCCACGCGATCTCCGCCACCCACTTCCAGGGCCCCGATTCCGAGGCGTACCAGCCGCTCGGCACCCTCCTGCTGATCTTCCCGTCGAGTGACGAGGGACTGCAGCGGTGGACCGCCACCGGCGGAACCAACCAGCAGCGGTACCCGCAGCCCACCGGTGACGGGTACTTCACCATCGTCAGCCACGACGGCGGGTTGATGGCGGACGACTACGGCTGGGACACCACCGACGGCGCGAAGGCCGTCCGGTACGGGGCCTCCGGCGGCAGCAACCTGCCATGGCAGCCGATACCGGCGTGAGCGACCGCAGCGGGCTCACCATGAGCCGGGGCTGACAGCGCTCGCGCTCCCCTCCGCGCGGCCGGCCGGTTCGCCGGTCGGCCGCACGGCACCACCGCCGGTCGGGCGGTCGCCCTCCTCGTGCCGGCCACCCGTTCGGGCACGTGGTCGATTCTGCCGGGAGCCCGCCTCAGTGGTCGGTGGCCTCGGCGCGGGTGCGCCAGTAGGTGGCTTCCGCGGGTTCGTCTTCGGCGTCGGCGAGTTCGGCCAGGAGCAGGAGGACGGCGGTGGGGAGGCCCTCCGGTGTGGGTGAGGGTGGGGCGGGGAGTTCGCGGGGGGTTCGTTCGACCGGCTCGGTGGGCATGGCCAGCACGTCGCGGGCTCGGGTTTCGTCGCCCAGGCGTTGGAGGAGGGACGTGTAGTGGACGCGGGCTCGGGCGGCGATGTCGGGGTCCTCGGCGTGGATGGCGGTCTCGAACCAGATGGCGGCATCCTGTTCGCGGTCGGGCATGCTGTCGACGACCAGCGCCAGCAGGAGGACCGCCTCCGGGCGGTGCGGGCTCTGCGCGTCCTCGGCGACCGGGCGCAGCACCTCCTCGGCGCGGGCGAACTCCCGTAGGCGGAAGAGGGTGCTGCCGAGGTAGCGGCGGACGAGGTGGTGGAGTTCGGGTTCCGTGGTCTCCAAGGCCTCGGTCAGGGCGTCGCGGGCACGGGGGAAGTCGTTGCGGGCGCGCAGGGCGATGCCGAGGAGGGTCGTGGCGCGCGGGGTGTCGGGGCTCGGCGGCAGGTTCCGTGCGGCTTCCATGAGGCGGACGGCGGCGTCGAGTTCGCCGACCTCCAGGAGGTCCTCGCCGGCCGCGACGTACGCGGGGACGGGGTCGTCGTCCTCGGTGGCCAGGAGGTCGGCGACGGCCCGGGTGTCGTCGCGGTCCAGCAACAGGGCGGCGAGCATGGCCCGGGCGACGTCGGTGACGTCGGAGGGCTCGTCGGCGAGCACCGCGCGCAGCAACTCCTCGGCCCGGGCCGCCTCTTCGGTGTCCAGTAGCTGGGTGGCCAGGTGGAAGCGGGCGAGCTGCAGGGCCGGGCCGTCGGCGGTGTCGACGGCGGTGCGCAGGTGGGTGAGGCCCTCCGCCTCGCGGCCCGGGGTGATGAGGAGGAGCACGCCCAGCAGGGCGACGCCGGTGCCCGCCGCCACCGCGTGGCCGGAGGCCATGAGTTCGCGCAGGAGCGCCTCGGCCTCGTCGGGGCGGTCGAGGTCCACCAGGAGGGTGGCGAGGTCGATCCGGGCGACCAGCGACCACTCCGGGTGCCCGGAGGCGATGGCCCGGCGGTAGGCGTCGACGGCCTCGTCGGGGCGGTCGACGGCGACCAACAGATCGCCGAGGAGGTCGGCCGCGCGGGGGCCGAGGTCGGGGTGGGGGGAGTCGGCCGTCTCCGCCAGGAGGACGGCCGCCTCGTCGGCGTCGTCGAACGCGGCGGCCGACCGCGGGTCCGGGACCTCGCCGACGAGCAGGAGGGCCAGGTCGACCCGGGCGTGCCAGGACCACACGTGGTGCCCGGAGGCGACGGCCTGGCGGTAGGCGTCGGCGGCCTCCTCGGGCCGGCCCCGCATCACGTGGACGTCGCCGAGGAGGTCGGCCGCGCGCGGCGCCTCGGAGCGGTGGCCCGAGGCGGCGACCTCGGCCAGCAGCGCGCACGTGCCGGCGTCGTCCTCGTCGCGGTCGTAGAGGACGCAGGCCAGGCCGTTGCGGCTGGTCATGGACCAGTCGCGGTGGCCGGTGGCCACGGCCCGGCGGAACCACTGCTCGGCCTCGGCGTACCGCCGCCCGCCCAGGTGCCAGTGGCCGAGGACGGACATGGCCTCGGGGCTGCGGTCGTGGTGGCCGAGGTCGACGACCTGCCGCAGGTGGGCGAGGCCCTCCTCGGTGTCACCGAGGAAGAGCCGGGCGACGCCCAGGCACAGCCGGGCCCCGACCTCCACCCAGGGCCCGCCGTTGGCGACGGCCAGCTCCAGCAGTTCCGCCGCCTCGCCGTAGCGGGAGCGCACGATCAGCAGTTCGCCGAGCGCGCTCTGGGCCATCGGGCGCGCCTCGGGGTCCCCGTCCGCCAGGACCGAGCGCAGCAGCTCCTCCGCCCGGCCGAGTTCACCCCGCCCGACCAGGAGTCCGCCGAGGCCGGCGCGGGCCATGCCGGAGATCGAGGAGGCGGCGGACGTGCCGACGGCCCGTGACAGGCTCCATGGCTGGTCGGCCGGAGGCTCGGCGGCAGCCGACGCGGAGCGCAGCGCCGGGACGCGCTTGCCCTGTTCCGGCCGGCCGATGCCCGGCGTCCCGGCGAGCACGGCCGTGCTGCCCTGGCCGCTGAGGGCCTGCCCGAGCCGGGCGGTGGCGGACGGCGGCATCTCCTCGACGCCGTGCGCGAGCACCGCGGTCAGCAGCCGCTCGGCCTGTTCGGCCTCGCCCAGCTGCCAGAGCACGCCGGCGAGCGCGATCTGGGCCAGCAGCGAGATCTCCGGGTCCGGCGCACCGACCGCCCGCTCCAGGAGGGCGCGGGCGGCCTCGTGCTCGCCGCGGCCGGAGAGCAGGCTCCCGAGTTCGGCCTGGGCCAGTTCCGCGATGTCCTCGACGCCGGAGTCGGCGGCCCGCTGGAGGAGCGTCTCGGCCTCGGCGAACTCGCGGCGGTAGATGAGGATCGTGCTGAGCACCAGGGCGGCGCCGGCCGTGAGGTCCTCGTCCGCGTCCTCGGCGACGACCCGGCGCAGCTGCTGCTCGGCGATGTCGGCGCGGTCGTGGACGACGGCCACCATGCCGAGGGTGGCCAGGTCGGCGCCGTGCAGCAGGAGCGCGGCGAGCTCCCAGGCGGCGTCGTCGACGGGCTCGGCGTCGGCGGCGGTGTCGAGGTACTCGGCGACGTACGGGAACACCTCGTAGCCGGGCCGCCCGGCGTCGTCGCGCGCGCGGACGAGCAGCGCGATGCCCGCCTGCGCGCGGTCGCGGGCCCAGGCGAGCGCGGTGCGGTACGGCTCGTCGCCGGGGTCGAGGTCGAGCTCGACGAAACGCAGCCGGTAGCGGTCGAACAGCTCGCGCAGGATCGGTTCGTCGAGCAGGACGGGGGCGCCGATGCGGGCCCAGTCGGCGGCGGCGCGGACCAGCAGGCGGCCCTCGGGGCAGGTCTCCGGGCCCGCCTCCAGGCGGGTCTCCAGGGCGGGCGCGGCGACGAGCATCTCGCCGAGGCCGCGCAGCGAGAAGTCCTCCTGCGGGTAGAGGTCGGCGGCGGCCGCCAGCTCCTCGGCGGTGAGGGCGTGCGGCAGGTGCACGACGGTGGCCCGGCGCAGCACGTCGCGGGTGGCGCGGCCGACCTCGTTCTCCAGGCCGGCGAGCTCCTCGCGGTGGCGGTGGGGCAGGGTGCCGACGACCAGGCAGGGCGGGTCGTGCCGGAGCAGGAGGTCCAGCACGTGGCCGTCGAGCGCACCGGAGAGCAGGTAGTGGTGCAGGTCGTCGAGCCAGACGACGACCTGACCGGGGGAGTGCGGCAGGCCGGAGCGGGCGAGCTCCTCCAGGTCGCGCCGGCCCCGTCGGGGGACGACCAGCCGGGCGGCGCCGTGGGCGCGGCTCAGCCGCTCGTGCAGGGTGCGGGACTTGCCCGCCTTTGACCGGCCGGCCACCAGGACGAAGCCGCCGGCGGCGAGGGCGGAGTCCAACGCGCGGTCGGCGGACGGGCGTTCGACGTAGGGCTCGTAGCCGCCCGCGGTGTAGGTGGACTCGCTGACGCCCAGGTCGTGCGGGTCGACCTGGTCGAGCCTGGGCAGCTCGCCGGACGGTGCGAGCGGGACGGCAAGCAGCCGGGCCAGGCGCTCGCGGCGCTCCTGCTCGGTGATGTCGTGGACGAGCGGGGCGAGCGGCGGCCAGAGCCGGGCGATCGGGTCCAGCGACAGCGCGAAGCCCACCCGGCGGTCGGCGCGGCCCGGCTTCTGGCGCCGGCCGAGGACGCCGATCACGGCGTGCAGGGTGTTGTTCCACACCGGCGCGCCGGAGAAGCCGGGCTCGGTGGCCCAGCCGGTCTGGGCGGTCGACTCCAGCTGGAGCCAGTCGCCCTCGGCGTACCCGACGATCTCGCCGCGGATCGGCACGCCGCCGGTCTTGTGCTCGGCGGGGAAGCCGTGGGCCCGGAAGGTGTGGCCGAACACGTCGGCGTCGGTGCGGCGCAGCGGCGCGGGCTCGGCCCCGGGCGGGGCCGGGACGTCGAGTTCCAGGACCGCCACGTCGCCGGCCCACTCCTTGGGCGGGTGCCAGCCGCCGGGCAGGACGCGGGCGGGGACGGGCTCGTGCGCGGGCAGGAACGGGAAGCGGACGAGCACCGGGCCGTCCGGCGGCTCGGCGGGGGTGGCCGGGTCGACGACGTGGGCGCAGGTGAGGACGAGCCGCTCGGAGATGAGCGTGCCGCCACCCTCGGGCAGGGGGCGGCCGTGCGGCTGGACGCTGACGACCCAGGGCGCGCGGGCCGGGTTGGGCGCCACCGGTCAGCTCGCGGCGGCCGGACCGGACTTCCAGCTGAGGGTGACGTCGAAGTGGCCCTCGGTGGCGGTCTTGGCGATGACGACGCCGGCCTCGGCGTTGAGCTTGATGCCGAAGGACACCTCGATCTCCTCGGGCTTGAGGTGCCGCAGGACCGCGAGGACGGACTCGAGCGTGGGGCGGCACGCGGTGAGCGCGGCGTCGAGGCGGTGGGCGGCCTCGGCGATGCCCTCGTCACCGCGGGAGACGAGCTGGATGCCGGGGGAGTCGTCGTCGACCTCGACCACGAGGGAGGAGTCGTCCGGTCCCTGGAAGCGCAGCAACTCCGGCATGGTGACCCCCACTTGGTGATGTCGTGCGGTGGTGCGACCGTCGCAGGATAGCGGTGGTCGGGGGTGAGGGGTGGGGGTTTGGCGGAGTCGGGCACGGCGGTGCCCGACTCGCTGCGCGAACGGGCCCCGGGACCTCGGTCGTTGCGGGTGTCGGGTGGGCGTTTCACGGTTACCATCGGGCCCGGACGTGGGCACGGCTGGGGGTGACGGCGTGGAGCGGGCCAGGCGGGAGATCGCGGCGGCGCTGGAGGCGGTGGGCGACGGCGAGGTGGTCGCGTCGCTGCGGGTGCTGGGGGCCGCGCTGCAGTGGGTGTGCGCCGAACTGCGCGGGATCGACGGCGGACCCGGCGGTGCGTCCGCGCTGGAGGCGCTGTACGAGCTCGACGACGCCCTGACCGCCGGGGAGGGCCTGCGCGACGCGGTCGACGTGCTGTTCGACGCGGTGCTCGCCGGGGCGGCCGTCCGCCGTGACGTCGGCGACCTCGCGGACCGGCTGCGGGCGGCCAAGCGCGCGGTGCAGGCCGAGCGGGAGGCGCTCGACGAACTGGAGCAGCGCGAGCGCGAGTTGCGCCGCCGCCTCGCTGAGCACACCGAACTGCGCCGCCAGGTCGACGACTTGCGGCGCCTGGAGCGGATCGTCTCGGCGCTCGACGGGCTCGCCCGCCAGCAGGAGGCCATCACCGCCCGCCTGCTGGCCCTGCGCGGCAAGGACACCGGTGTCGAGGACGCCCTGCGCACGAGCGCCGACCGGCTCGTGCGGCTCTCCGAGGAGCAGCTCGCCGCGCTCTCGCCGCAGACCCGCGACCGGCTCGCCCGCGCACAGGACGTGGATGATCAACTCGCCGTCGAGCAACGCAGGTTCGAGGAGAGCAGCGCGCGCCTGGCCGAGGTGCGGGACCGCCTGGACGGCGTGCGCACCCGGCGCGTCGAGCAGCTCGCCTCGCTGCGCCTGCACGCCCACGCGGACGCCGAACTGGCCCGCGCGCTCGCGCCGGAGGGTGCGGAGGCGGACGGCGAGGCCCGCTCGGCGCTGGCCGAGGCGCAGGCGCTGGCGGCCTCGCTGGAGACCAGGCTGACCCGGGTCGACGAGATCCTCGCCGGCCTGTTGGAGCGCCGCGAGCAGGCGGACGAGGGCACGCACGCCGCGCTGTCCTGGGCCGACCAGTGAGGCCGGGGCGGTTCCTCAGGAGGGCGGCGGCACGTCGTCCCCCGCGAAGGTGATCGCCTCCTCGGCCGGCCCGCCCCATCCGTCCGGTCCGAGGCGGCGCGCCAGTCTCGTCTCCATGGTCTGGAGCAGGCCGCTGACCGCCCGCGCGTTGCCGAAGTCGTTCGGCCGAGCGGCGCGTTGGGCGTCGAACCAGGCGGCGGCGCGGCGCGCGGCGTCGTCGGAGAGCCGGTAGCGCTGGGCCGCCGCCTGGTTGCGCAGGATCTGCACGAGGTCGGCGGTCGGGTAGTGGGCGAAGTGCAGGGTCTCGCCGAAGCGGGAGCGCAGGCCGCTGTTGGCGTCGAGGAAGCGCCGCATCTCGCGCGGGTAGCCGGCCGCGATGACCACGAGGCGGCCGGGGTTCTCCGTCATCTCGCGCAGGAGGGTGTCGACGGCCTCCTGGCCGAAGTCGTCGCGGCCGTCGCCGGAGGCGAGGCTGTAGGCCTCGTCGATGAACAGGACCTTGTCGAGCGCGGAGCGGACCACCTCGCGGGTGCGCGGCGCGGTCTGGCCGACGTACTGGCCGACCAGGTCGGCGCGGGTCACCTCGACGACCTCGTCGGTGTGCAGGAGGCCGAGGGCGTGGCAGATGCGGCCGACCAGGCGGGCGACGGTGGTCTTGCCGGTGCCGGGCGGGCCGAGGAAGAGCATGTGCGGGGCGACGGTGCCGGGCAGGCCGCGGGCCTGCCGCAGGGCGAGGCGTTCGGTGAGGCCGGTGAGGAACTCGCGGACTTCGTGCAGGCCGACGAGGTGGTCGAGTTCGGCGAGCAGGTCGGTGGCGGCGGGGACCGGCTTCGGCGGGTACGAGCGGTACTTCTCGGGCAGGTCGGCGGGCAGCAGCGGCAGGTGCACCTGGCGCTGGACGCGGCCCGCCCACGTGTCGAACAGGTCGTCGGCGAGCAGGCGCATCGCCCCGGCGTTGCCGAAGCCCTCGCGGGCGACGCGGTGCATGCCGGTGACGACCCGTTCCAGCAGGTCGCGGGCCTCCGGCGTCGGCGTGAGCCGACGTTCCGTCAACATGCCGAGCAGGATGGTGAGGAGGGTCGCGGGATCGTAGTCCGGGAAGTCGATGTGCGCCCGGATCCGGCGGTCGAGGCCGGGGTCGGCGGCGAGGAACTCGCGCATCTTGTCGGGGTACCCGGCGAGCACCACCACCAGCCGGTGGCGGTCGTTCTCCATGCGGGCCAGCAGCGCGGTGATCGCCTGCCCGCCGAATCCCTCGCGCTGGTCGCTGAGGGCGTAGGCCTCGTCGAGGAAGAGGACGCCGTCGAGGGCGCGGTCGATCAGGGCGTTGGTGCGCTCGGCGGTCTGGCCGACGTAGCCGGCCACGAGGTCGGCGGCGTCGGCCTCGATCAGGTGGCCGCGGCGCAGCAGGCCGAGGTCGCGGTAGATCTCGCCGATGAGGCGGGCGACGGTGGTCTTGCCGGTGCCGGGGTTGCCGGTGAACAGGAGGTGCTGAGTCGCGGCGTCGCGCCGGGCGGGCAGGGCGCGTTCGGCCTCGATCCGGTTGCGCAGGCGGTGGAGGTGGCGTTTGACGGGCGCCAGGCCCGGCATGGCGTCCAGGCGCGCCCAGGGGCTCTCGTCGTGCGGGGTGACGGTGGTGACCAGGCGCCGTTCGAGGGCGGTGCGCCGGTCGAGCGGGGCGCCGTCGGCGATGAGCAGGCGCAGGTCCTCGCGCCAGGCGGACGCGCGGCGCGGCGTGCTCGCGAAGGAGCGCACGAGCGGCCCGAGTTCCCGCCAGTCCTCGATCCGCAGGTGCTCGCGCAGGCGCAACTGCTGCACCATGCGGCCGAGTTCCGCCTCGTCCGGGTAGCCGACCCGGAAGGCGCCGCCCCGGGCCGGCCGGTCGATCTCGGTGCGCAGGAAGGCGGCGAGGGCGGGGTAGACGCGCCGGTCGGCGACGACCCGCTCGACCTCCTCCAGCGTGGAGCGGCGGAAGACGAAGATCCACCGGTTGCGGCCGAGCCGGTCCTGGGCCCGGTCGGCGAGGGCGCCGGCCAGCTGCCGGGAGGCCTCGTTGTGGACCAGGGTCTCCTCGGCCTGGATGTAGACGACGGCGGTGCGCACCTCGCGCTGGCGCAGCTGGCCGAGGTGCGTCATGACGGCGAAGGGATCGGCGATGCCGGTGGCGGGGCCGATGCCGGTCGCGAGGGCGGGCGCCGGGCCCGGGGCCGGCGGGGTGTCGGCTGCGAGCCGGACGGCCCCGAGGGGCCCGCGCAGCCGTCGCATCGCGCCGGGGGGCCGCGTGGGCCGCGTGGGCGCGGGCTCCCCGCCCGGCCGGCTCAGCCGCCGCGACTGCGGGTCGCGGAAGTACAGCGGGCGGCTGAGCGAGGAGTAGACGATGCGCTGGTAGCCCTCGGCGTGGAGCAGCTCCCAGAGGGTCTCCTCCAGGGTGCGCACGCGGTAGTCCGGGTCGACGAAGACGTCGTCCACGCCGGGCCCGTACAGGACGGTGAAGGGCTCGTCGGTGCTCAGACGCAGGTCGCGGAAGCGCTCGCCGCGCGCGGGTGTGGTCACGCGCCCTCGCCCCGGGGTTTCGGACGCAGGTCGTAGCGGGGGTCGTCGGTCCTGAGGTCGGGGGCGCCGGGTTCGAGGCGCGGCATCGGGACGGGGGCGTGCGCCTGGTGGCCGCCCGCCTCCAGCATCCGCCGCACCGCCTCGGCTCGGGCACGCTGGTCGGCCTCGGCCTCGGTGTCGCGGTCGGAGGAGATCACCCGGATCACGTTGCGCCCCGAGGCCGGGTCGGCGGTGTCGATGTCGATGACGATCTCGCTGCCGGTCTCGTGCCGGAGCCGGGTGATGTGGGCGCCGCGCTGGTCGGAGGCGACGAAGTCGTCCTCGACGTAGGCGTAGAAGGCGGTCTCGGCCAGTGCCTGGACCACCTCGTCGGCGAGGTTGACGCGGATCTGCGAGGCGAGCTGGCACAGGCGCGCCTGCCGGACGGTGTCGGCGAGCTGCGCCTCCAGGGCCGGCGCCTCCTCCCGGCAGATGCGCTCCAGCTCCTCGGCCGTGGTGGCCTCGTCGCGCGAGCGCGCCAGCAGCTCCGCGAGCTGGGCGCCCAGTTCGCTCAGCGCGCCGGCCGACCAGAAGTCGACGTCCAGCGAGTAGCCCGGGATCTCCTGCTGATCCGGTCCGACGACGGGCAGCTGCGCGCTGCGCCGCACCTGCTGCTCGACCAGCAGGACCGCCTGGACGGCCGCGGACTGCCAGGACCTGCGCAGCAGTTCGGCCTGCTCGATGCGCACGCGCAGCTCGCTGAGCGTGTAGTAGCCCTCCTGGGTCACCGCGAGCGCGGCGTCGTAGCGGCCGAGGTCGTGGTTGCCGCGCGCCTGGCCGAGGCGCAGCCGGACGGCGTCCAACTCACCCGGGGCGTAGCGCTCGTGGGGGAGGGCGTCGGCGACGAGGTCGGCCATGGCCCCGGCGTCGGCGAGCCAGGTGGCGGAGAGCTGTTCGGCCCGGGTGCGGTCGTGCTGCAACTCCTTGACGTCGGCGGCGAGTCCGGCGATCTCGGCGCGGCGCTGGCGGCGTTCCTCGGCGAGGTCGCTCTCGAACGTCCGCCGCTGCTCGTCGAGTTGTGCGCGCGTCTCGGTGCGCAGTTCCCCGGCCGTCCGCGTCAGCCGCTGGTGCAGGTCGGCGGCCTGCTGGTGGAGGCGCCGGTTGGTCTCCTCCTCCAGCACGCGGTTCTGGTCGCTGAGCCGGCGGACGGCCTCCTCGCTCTGCTGCTGGCGGCGCCGCACGGCCTCGAACTCGCCGGCCAGGTCGGCGCGGGCCTGCTCGCGCACGCCCTGGATGAGCTTGGGGAGGTCCCGGCGGACCGTCTTCAGCTCGTCGGCGCTCTTCAGCAGGCGGTACCACTGGGACTCGTCCACCTGGATCTGCTTGCGGCCGCTCATGGTTCCCTCCCGGGGTCTGCGTGCGCGATCCTGTTCCGTACGGTGGTGACGGCCGTGTCGAAGGCCTCGAGGAGGCCTGCGGGCGGCACGCCCACGAGGAGGGCCTCGGGCCCGTCGAGGGCGATCTCGGCGCTGCGCGCGCCGTTCTCGTAGTCGTGGGTCTCGTCCCGGGCGCGGCCGGTGAGCCGGTGGACCCGCTGGTTGGCGCTGCCGCGCAGTCCGCGTCCGGTGTTGTGCGCGGCGACGTAGAGGCCGTCCACGAGGACGTCGACGAGGGCGAGCAGGCGGGGGACGCCGGGGTGCGGTGGGTGGTCGCGCAGGCGTTCCAGGCGGTGGCCGGTGAAGCAGAGGACGGACACGTCCCGTCGGGAGCGCGCCAGTTCGACGGTGTCCGCGAGGGCGTCGGCCTGGGCCATCGGCTCGCCGCCGGAGAGCGTCAGGCCGGTGACGCGCTGGTCCGCGAGCAGTTCTGCGGCGAGGTCGCCGGGGGCGACGAGCCGAGCGGGGTGGTCGGGGATCCAGTCCGGGGACATGCAGCCGCGGCAGGTGAACGGGCAGCCCTGCACCCACACGACCGAGCGCAGCCCCGGGCCGAGCGCCCGGGTGCCGACCCGCGTCGCGGCGACGTTCACCGGGGTCACGACGGCCGCCCCGGCGGTTCGGTGGACGCCGGCCGGTAGACGAACGCCGTGCCCGCGGCCACCACCCGGCTGCCGGGCGCGCAGGTGACGGAGCTCGCGCGGGCCTGCGAGCCGTCCGGGCTGTAGCGGATGCGCAGGTCGATCCGGGCGCCGCGCTCCGACACCCGGCGCCGGCCGCGCACCCGTCCGGCTCCGCCCAGCGCGGGGCGCAGCCGCACCCGGCGGCCGGTGAGCGGGACGTGCTCGGGGATCTGCTCGCCGAAGGCCGGCTCGATGAGCAGCACGCCGTCCAGCGCCGGCCGGTACACGCGCACCCACGCGAGGACGAGCACCAGCAGGACCAGCAGCGGCACGCCGATCAGAAGCGGCAGGGTCGCCGCCGAGCCGACCTGCCCGGAGACGCCCACCGGGAGCTCGGCCGGCCGGAGCGTCGGCGGGATGTCGAGCGGGAGGTCCGGGGCGAGGGCGGGCTGCCAGGGCGAGCCGACCGTCCCCGTGACCTTCAGGGCCACGCCGGCGTGCTCCACGTGCCGCGGCGTCAGCGGTCCGCCGTCGAGCCGGCCGGTGATCCGCACCGGGATGTCCTGCGTCGACTTCGGGGACAGGATCAGCGAGGACGGCAGCCCCGACACGGTGAACGGCCGCCCGGCGACGGACACGGCGATGGAGTCGACGGACAGCGGCAGGCGGGCGGCGCGCGACGTGAACGAGAGCGTGCCCGTCGCCTCGCCCGTGCCCAGGTCGAGCGTCTGCGGCCCCGACCAGGACACGGTGACGCCCTGTCCGAGGTCCGGCGCCAGCACCGCGCGGGCCTGCCGCAGCCGGGTGTCGTCACCCGCGCGCTGGAGGTAGGAGCCGAGGTCCTGGATGCTGCCGGGCACGAGCTCCCGGGTGTCGGTCACCACCTGGCTCAGCAGCTGCGCGCCGGTCGCGCCGGTCGCCAGGGGCAGCGCGTAGCCGACGAGGTCGGTGTGCCCGGCGAGCTTGGCGGCGCGCGCGTGCAGGGCGGCCGTCCAGGCGGCGGTGGTGGCGACCGGGTAGGCGCTGCCGGCCGCGGGGGCGTTCTCGCCGTCCGTCATCAGCACCACGGAGGCGATCGGCAGGGCGTCGCCGCGCTCCAGCTCGCCGAGCGCGGCGTTGAGGGCCGCGCCGATGTCGGTGTCGCCGTTGGGGCCGGGGGCGGCGGGCAGGCGGGACAGGATGCCCACCGGATCACCGGCGGCGCCGATGTAGCGGGCGATGACGGTGGTGTCGAACGTGTACAGGGCGACGTGGTCCGCGCCGGTGAGCCCCGAGAGGAAGGTCTGCAACGTCTGGCGGACCGTCTCGTAGCGGCCCTGCTGCGTCATCGACGGGGACGTGTCGACGAGGATCACGTAGTCGGCGGGCTGGTGTTCGAGGCCGAGGGCCTGGTAGACCTCGGCGCGCGTGGGCCGGTTCGGGTCGGCCGCGCGCGCGGTGCCGGTCCACAGCAGGGCCGGCAGGAGGACGGCCAGCAGGAGGGTCGGCAGCAGGAGTGCGGCCGGCAGCCGGGCTGTGCGCGTCGGATTCAATGGTGGTCTCCTTCAAGGACGCCCGGCAGTTCGCCGAGCGGGTACTCGTGCGGCTCGCCGGAGCCGCCCGCGGGCCGCAGCACGAGCCGGGTCGGGCCGGCCGCCGCCATCGCGATCCCGATGTGGAAGCGTTCGCCCGCCCGGCTCGCCGGCAGGGTCACCGTCCCGACCCGGACGGCGGGCCCGCCGTCCGCGTCCCGGACCCGCACCTCCGCCTCCCGCGGCCGCTCGCCCGCACCCCCGACGGCGACCCGGCGCCCGGCCCGCTCGGCGAAGACGGTGGCGCCGCCCGGCACCAGGCGGCCCGGCCCGCACAGCGTCAGCTCGGTCTCGGTGAGCCGTCCGCGGTGGACGCGCCGGGCGCCGATCAGCACCTCGTACGGGTACCGGTCGGCCGGGTCGACGAGCCCCGCCGCGACCAGGGCCGCGCCCAGGACGGCGGCCAGTGCCGGGTCCGCCGCGGCCGGCAGCTCGACCGCCCGCCCGGCCCCCGCAGCGGCCCGCCGGACGGCGGCGAGCCGGGCCGGACCGCCCACGGCGACGACCGGCAGGTCCTCCAGACCGGCCTCGGCCGCCGCGTGGCCGACCTGCTCGCGCAGCACCGCCAGGGCGTGCCGGGCCGTCCCGGCGGGCACCTCCCGCCCGTCGACCCACAGGACGGCCATGTCGTCGTAGCGCGCCGGGTGCCGCTCGGCCCGCGCGATGACGCGCTCCCAGCGGGCTGCGGAACCCGGCGCGTCGCGGGCCGCGCGCAGCGCCGCGAGGGCCGCGTCGTCGGTCGCGGCGCCCCCGAGGAGGGTGGAGTCGAAGGCCGCGCCCAGGCCGCCCTCCGGGGTGTGCCGCACGAACCGCCGGACGCCGACGCTGCGCCGTGCGGCGACGCACACGCTCACCTCTATGGCCGTCGTGCCGAGCGCGCAGACCGCCCAGGTGCCCTCCAGCGCCCGGCCGTTGTGCCGCAACAGCGCCAGGACGGCCGTGGCGGGCCGCAGTTCGACGACCGGGGTGGTGCGGCCGAAGGCCTCGGCGATCCGGTCCGGGTAGACCGTCGGCATGGCCTCGGGGGCGACCAGGACCACCTGGGCGGGCCTGCCGTAGCGCTCCCGGAAGGCGGCGCAGGCGGCGGCCAGGGTGCGCGCCGGATCCTGGCCGGCGGGGACGGGCACGCCCTCGGCGGGGACGGCCTCCGGCAGTTCGGCGAGCGCGGGCAGCCGGTCGGGGCGGACGTGGGCGAGCCGGACGAAGCGCGTGCCGACGTCGATCGCGAGGGTCATCCGGCCCGCTCCCCGGCGGCGCCGCGGCCCGTGCTTCCCGGCCTCACTTGCGGCGCCTCCTGCCGAAGAGACCGCGGCGGTCCGGTGGCTGGGCCGCCGATCCGGCGGCGTCGGCCGGGTCGTAGTCGTCGTAGCGGAGCAACTCCCGGGCGTACTCGTGACGTTGCGCCTCCTTGTGGGCCAGGTCGAGCAGGGACAGCCGCAGGTGGCCGGCCGAGCGGCTCTGCAGGATGGCGTGGTACAGGCGCTCGGCCAACGGGTGGGCCCGGTACCAGAGTTCGTGGAGGAGCAGGTCCACGTCCTCGGTCCGCCAGCGGAGCAGGCCGGGCAGCACCTCGACCGCGGGGTCGATCGGGTAGCCGCCCGCGTGCACGTCCGACAGCGCCAG
The DNA here is from genome assembly GCF_036322405.1 of Streptomyces sp. SP17BM10. NCBI lineage: Bacteria > Bacillati > Actinomycetota > Actinomycetes > Kitasatosporales > Streptomycetaceae > Streptomyces > Streptomyces sp. SP17BM10. Next base: position 113,658 of record NZ_JAQYXB010000576.1, read on the forward strand.
GCCCAGCTGGACGGGCGTTGGCGGCCCCTGGAGGAGGTGGCGGACCTTGTTGCGGGCGTTGAGCGAGTGCATCCCCGGCAGCCGGTTGAGGGCCTCGGTCACCGCGGGCGGCGGGCCGAGTTCGAGCCAGGCGCCCTCGCCGGCGAGCAGCCGCCGGTCCAGAGCGCGGATCAGCGCTTCCTGCCCGCGCGCGCTGCGCTCCGCCAGCAGGTAGGTGACCGGCCAGCGGCGGGAGTCGGGCCGGGGGCCGAGCAGGGCCTCCACGGCCCACTGCCAGAGCGGCTCGGAGCCGGTGGCGGACAGCCGTTCCGACAGTCGCGCGGCGTAGGCGTCGACCGGGCCGGCGCCCCGGCCGCGCAGGTGCGTCCGGCCGGGCGGGGCCGGGGCCTCCCGGTCGAGCAGCCGGTCGAGGCCGGCCATCGGGACGTCCTGGCCCTGGGCCGCGCGGAGGCGCAGCAGGTCCAGATCGGCCGCGTACTCGGACTGGAGCGGTCCGGCGGTGGCCTCCAGGTGGACGGCCGACGCGGCGAGCGCGGCGGCGAGTTCGGGGCCGCGCGGCCCGCAGGCGACCTCCCAGTAGGACGACCACAGGTGCGAGACGACGAGCGGCCTGCGGTGGTGGACGGCGAGGTCGAGGAGTTCCCGCCAGAGCGCCGCGGGGATGGCCGTCCCGAAGTCCGTCGCGTCGCCGGGGCGGCGCAGGTCGCGGTCGTCGAGGGCGCCGCACGCGTAGGCGGTGAAGCGCAGCCAGCCGGTCGGGCCCGGGAGGCGCTCCTTCCCCGCCGCCCGCAGCAGCCGGTCGAGCACCGGGACGCCGGGGCCGCCCCGGGCGAGGGTGGCGTAGGCCCACGCGCGCCCGATGTCGGGCTGGGCGATCAGGACGCCGTCGGCCGGTGCGGCCTCGTCGCGGAAGGTCAGCTGGGCGGCCAGGATGACGGCGGCGATCCACCGCTGGCGGGACCCGGCGACCGGCCCGGGGCGGCGCTGGTCGATCAGCGCCGCGAGCAGTTCGCCGAAGGAGCCCGACCCGGGGCCGTGCAGTTCCCGGAGCAGGTCGAGCCAGGCGAAGGCCCGGTCGAAGCCGCGGTCGGGGTCGGGGTCGGCCAGCACCGATCCGGCCATCCACTCCGGCAGTTCGGGAGACCAGTGATCGCGCAGCAGCCGGACGGCGTGCTCGTCGCGCCGGTCCGGGCCGCCGGGGCGGGCGGTGCGGGCGAGGAAGAGGCAGAGGTCCCGGCGGCCGTCGGCGTCGAGGCGCCCGAGGCCCTGGAGTTCGAACACCCGGGCGACGTCCTCGATCCGGGCGGTGCCCTCGCGGACCGCGGCGAGCACGGCGTCGACGAGGTCGACCTCGCGCAGGACGCGGAGCATGCCGGGGCCGTCGGTCCAGTGGATGGGCGCGGTGGCGGCCAGCAGGTGGGCGACGAGCTCCCGGCTGGTCCAGCCCTTGGCGCGCAGGCGCGTCAGCTCGGCCAGGTACGCGGCGGCGCCGGGATCGGCGGGCCGGGCCGTGGGCGCGCCGAAGCGGACGGCGGTGCGGCCGGTGCGGGCGCTCTCGGCGAAGGTCAGCTGCACCTTGTGGTCGGAGTCGCCGGTCCAGCTGGCGCCGCTGAGCCAGTGCCGGCAGCCGTAGGGCAGCAGCGCGGCGACCGCGTCGACGATCCGTACCCGCTGCTCGGGGGTCGGCAGGTCGCGGCCGTCGGCGGTGACGGTGATCCGCTGCCCGGCGGTGAGCAGGGCGGCCACGCAGGCCGTCCACTCGAAGCCCACCTCGTCGATGACGGCGGCGAGTTCGGCGGAGGAGGAGGCGACGGACAGGGTGCCGAGGTCGAGGCGCAGCGGCCGGGCCGGCCCCTCCTCCGGGCCCGGCCAGCGCACGGCGGCCGCCGCGTCGGCGAGCGCGGACCAGGTGAGGCCACGCGCCGCGCCCTGGGACCACTCGACGAGCAGGAGGCGGGAGGTGATGATCGGCGCGCCGGTGCCGTCGCTGGTGCCGTCCCAGCTCTGCTCGATCAGGGCGCAGGCCGCGGTGCGTTCGCCCTCGACGCCGCTGAGGAAGACGCGCCAGGGCAGCCCGCCGGTCTCGTCGGGGCGGCGCACCTCGGGGGTGCCGGTCTGGGCGCCCCACAGGTAGCGGCGGGCGCGGTCCTCGTCGAGGCTGGCGGCGAGGAGCTCGTAGCCCATGGCCCGGCCGGGGTGCTTGCCGAGGACGGCCCAGTGGGCGCTGACGGGTTCGGTGGCGCCGGGGCGTTGGCGCTGCTCGGGCCGGCGCTGCGGACCGGGCAGTTGGGGGCCGGGCGGGTGGGGCCCCGGCCGGTGGGGGTCGGGCAGGTGCGGGTCGGGTGGCTGCACGGCGGTCACCGCAGCTTGATCTTGCGCGAGCGGATCCGGCGTTCGAGGTCGATCAGCGGCTCCAGGACGTTGATGGGCTGCGGGGAGGCGGCGATGCGGGGCTTGCCGCCGACCTGCTCGACGTTGGCGTAGAGGCGGTAGTCGAAGATGCCGTCGGCGTTGAGGCGGAAGCCGATCGCGGAGGTGGCGTAGTAGCTGATGCGTTCCGGCAGGAAGTAGGCGTTCAGGGCGTCGCGGACGAGCGAGGCGCTGGAGCCGCGGAAGGTGTCGCAGATCCAGGCGAAGTAGCCGGCGGCCGCCTCGGCGGGCACGCGCGGGATGCGGGCGCCGACGCCGTCCTGGGTGACCCAGCGCGCCTCGACGGAGGGCCGGAAGAGCAGCGGGTCGTCGAACTTGGCGACGCACACGGCGACGTGGTGGGGCAGCCGCCCGTTGATCATGGCGCGGCTGTCGCGGACGCGGCTGGTGATCGCGTTGAGGGTCGCGTAGAAGAAGTCCAGGCTCTGGGTGGCGTGTTCGCGGTCCAGGAGCGGGTCGAAGAGGTAGACGAGCCCGTTGGCGGAGGCCAGCTGGTCGACGATGGCCTCGTGGCTGGGGTGCTCGGGGCGGAAGACCTCGCCGCTGACGTCGTGGATGTCGAGCACGAAGCCGACCTGCCGGGTGCCGGCCAGCTTGCGCGGCTCCTCGCCCTGGAACGCCCAGCTCATGCCCGACGTGGCGGCGGTGGCCCCGGGGAAGCCGCGGTCGACGGCCAGCAGGCGCATGCCGCGGTTGAGGAACTCGATGGCCTCCTTGGTCATGCCGCTGATGACCCAGTTCCCCTTGCCGTGCCGGTTGTGCTGGATGGCCGCGATCGGCAGGGAGGACAGGAAGGTGGTCTTGCCCGAGCGCGGCGCCCCCCACAGGCCGATGCGCACGGAACCCGGCCCGTCGGGGCCGATGGCGCCGGGCGGCGAGGGCAGTGGCAGCGGGGGCAGGTTGCCGTCCTGCGCCGGGCCGGGCGCGGACGGGATCGCGGCGGGGTAACCGTCGGGGATGGTGGGCTGGGGTGGGCCGCTGGGCGGGCCGAAGGGGCGCAGGCCCGGTCCGCCCTGGGTGTGCGGGCCCTCCCAGGCCGGTCCGGCGTCCGGCTCCGGCGGCAGGACGTCCCGGGCCGCGGCACCGTGCTCGGACGAGGGGTCGGGCAGCTTGGACATCAGGGGTCTCCTCGGTGCGACGGTCAGAGCAGGGAACGGGCCAGGGCCAGCCGGCAGGGCGGCCCGTCGACGTGCCAGGGCGGGAGCAGGTCGAGGGCGGCCGCGGCGGGCGGCTGTCCGGGCGGGAGGGTGCCGTCGGTGCCGATCGTGCGCCAGGCCAGTTCGGTGTGGTCCCACAGGGGCTGGAGGGCGAGTTCGGCCGGGCGCCCGCCTGCCGGGCCGTCCCGCCGGGCGAGCACGCGGACTCCGGCCTCGCGCAGTCCGGCCAGCTCGGCGCGCCAGTCGACGCCGAGCGGGCAGGCGGGTACCGGGCCCTGGCCGTGTTCGGCCCACTCGCAGGGCGGGCGGGCGCCGAGGACGAGCACGGTGCGCTGCGGGCGTGCGCGGCCCGGCGGCGCCCAGGGCGGCGCGGTCGCCAGCTGTCGCGCGGCCTTCAGGGCGTCCTCCAGGGCGGAGGCGGTGTCCCGGCAGCGGCGCTGCGGGCGCCAGCGGTCGAGCGCGGCGAGGGCGGCGGCGGGCGGGCCGAGCGGCAGCCTGTCGAGCAGTGTGCTCCGGGGCGCGTACGGGCTCTCGCGGACGTGGTGGTCGTAGTAGCCGACGAGGCCGACGTCGACGCCCGCGGCGGCGCCCTCGGGACCGCTGAGGGCGGTGACGAGGCCGCGCGCGTAGTCGAGACGGGCGGTGACCTCGTCGGGCGAGGCGCCGTAGCCGAGCTCGACGGCGAGGAGCAGGTGCAGGCGTGGCGGGCGGGCGAGACGGCGGGGGAGGGCGGCGATGATCGTGCCGAGGTCGTCGCGGACGGGCTCGGCGGCGGAGCCGTCGGGCAGCAGCACCTCGACCTCGCCGGGGCCGTGCAGCACGAAGGTGAGGTCGGCGGAGCGCAGCGCGGGCAGGCGAACGCCGTGGGTGGACACGGCGTCGTGCGGGGTGCCGCTGCCGGCGGCGACGACGGGGAGGGTGACGAGGGTGTCCGCGTCGACCCCGCCGTGGACGGTGACCGGCACGGTGACGGTCTCGCCGGGGCGCAGCCGGGCACCGGCCGGGAAGAGGAGTTTGGCCTCGGGGCGCACGGCGCCGCTGAGCGCGTCGACGTCGGCGAGCACGAGGGAGTGGTCGCGGTGCAAGGGGGCGCCGCGCAGGAGCAGGCGGACTCCGGCCGTTCCGCCGCTGACGGGGCCGAGTTGGGCGTCGGGCGCGCGCAGCGTTCGGGCGGCCTCGGCGGCACGGGCGAGGAGCGGCCAGTCGGGGCGCTGGGTGAGCAGGACGGTGCGGTGGCGCCGCCCGTGGGGGAGGAGCGTGCCGAGCAGGCGGCGGACGGCGTCGTCGAGGGCGGTGCGGTCGACGGGTGGGTGGGTGCCGATGCCGCCGGCGAGCTGGAAGGCACGGTCGGCGGGGTCCTCGGCGAAGCCGGGGGCGAGGTCGCTCCAGGCGGCGCCGCCGATGTCGACGGTGTGCGGGATGCCGTTGCGGTCGGCCTCGGCGCGGATCAACCCGACGCGTTCGTCGGTGAGTTCGACGAACCAGAGGACGGCGTCCGGGTGTTCGACGAGTTCCTCCAACAGCCGGTCCCACGCGGGGCCCGGCTCGCCGGCCGGTCCGGGGTCGCCGGCGGCGAGGGCGGCGGCCTGCTCGTCCCACTCGGCGCGGGCCGCGGCGAGCGCCTCCTCCTCGCGGCGGAGGTCGTCCGGGGTGGGCCCGCCGAGGAACACCTCGCCCTCCAGGCGCCAGCGGCAGCCGGTGCAGAACTCGCCTCCGTTCTCCGGCCCATGGCACACCGGACACGTGCCCCCGATCACTTCTGGCCTCCCGGTCGACGAGCGAGCACGGACCGGCGCAGAGAACGGCCGAAAACCACCGCCTCCCCGTCGGGGCACTCATCGTGGCACAACACCCCCTCGGGTAAGGGCCGTTCGCTCAAACAGTACGGACCGGTCACCCGGCCGCAGCGCAACGCGGAAGATGCCGCAGGCCGGACCGGCCGCCGAGCATGTAACCGTGCCGCCGTATCGGACGGCGGGGGGCGGAGGAGAAGCATGCCGACGGTCCTGGGAACGCTGCGCCGGCTGGTACTGGCGCCCTCGCCGGCGGAGGTGACGTTCGCCCGGCGCGGTTTCCCCGTGGCGGCCTCGCCGGTGACGCGCCGTCTGGAGGCGGTGCCACAGGCGGTGGTGTGCGGGTTCGAGTGGGGCATCGAGGCCGAGGGGCCGGGCGAGGTCGAGGACCGGCTGCGCCTGGTGGACGCGGAACAGCGCGGGTTCGCCTTCGAGGGGGCGACGATGGCCTTCACCGTCCTGGACGCGATGGGCCGCGGCCACCGCACCCGGGACCTCCTGACCGGGGCCGGGCAGCCGCACGTCTTCCTGGCGTACATCGGGATCGGGTTCGCGATGGCCCGCCTGCCGCGGCGGTTGTGGCCCAAGGTGCTGCCGGACCTGTCCGGCACGCCCTACCACCCGACGATGAGCTGGCTGGCGGTCGACGGGTACGGCTTCGACCTCGCCTACTTCCACACCCGGCGCTGGGTGGACGAGCAGCGGGTGCCGAGCCCCTACCCCTGGCAGGGCGCGCCGGGCTACTTCCCGCGGGCGGTGGACCAGGGGATCGGGCGGGCGCTGTGGTTCATCCACGGCGCGCAGCACCGTCAAGTGGCGGCGGCGGTACGCAGGTTCGCCCCGCACCGGCAGGCCGACCTGTGGAGCGGGGTGGGCCTCGCGGCGACGTTCGCCGGCGGGTGCGGCGGCGAGCAGCTGGCGGAGCTGGGCGAGGAAGCCGGCGAGCACCGGGCGGAGCTGGCGCAGGGGTCGGTGTTCGCCTCGAAGGCGCGGGCGTACGCGGGCTTCGTCCCCGAGCACGGCGAGGAGGCGTCGCTGGCGCTCACCGGCCTGTCGGTCGCGGACGCGGCGGCGCTGGGCGACGAGTGCGCGGTGTTCGCCGACGCGGCCTCGCCCGCCGACCCGCCCGCCTACGAGGCGTGGCGGGCGAACGTGCGCAAGCGGTTCGCAGGGCCCGGCCAAGGCGCCGGCTGAGCATTTCAGGAGAAGGACCAGAGCATTCGCGAAGAAGCGGCCGTCCGCCGGAACGGGAATTATCCAGGGTAAGGCTCGTCAATCTCCGTACCACGGAAAGGAGAGCAGAGTGCCAAGCCCGTTGCGGACATTACGGCGGCGCGTGCTGACGCCGAACACCGCCGAGACCAAGCTGGCCAAGCGGGGTTTCCACGAGAAGTCGCCGGAGGCCCGGGAACTCCTCGAAACCGTCGGGAGCCGCTTCCTCGAAGGCTATGCGTACGCGGTGGAGTCCGGTGCGCCCGCCGAGGCGGAGCACCGGCTGGAAACCGTCCCGGACCGATTCCGAGGTTTCGCCTACGAGGGGGCCGGCATGGGATTCGCCATGCTGGACGGGTTGCCGTTGCAGGGCCGCGGCTGGGTGGGGGGATTCCTCGCCGGGCGGGGGGCCGACCACCACTACATGGTGTACGTCGGAATCGGCTGGGCGATGGCGCGGCTGCCGCGTTTCCGCTGGCCGGACATCACCGCACTGGACCCCCTGCTGCGCTGGCTGGTGCTCGACGGCTACGGATTCCACCAGGCGTACTTCGCGACCGACCGCTACGTCCACGGCCGTTTCCGGGAGCGCGCGTTCCCGTGGCCGGCCGACGACTCGCCCGGGTACGTGAACCGGGCGATCGATCAGGGGATCGGCCGGGCGCTGTGGTTCGTCGGCGGCACCGACCCGCGTGTCGTCGCCGGGCTGATCGAGCGGTTCCACGAGTCCCGGCACTCCGACCTGTACGGCGGCGCCGGCCTGGCCGCGGCCTACGCGGGCGGCGTGGACGAGGCGGAGTTGCGGGACTTCCGCGAGCGGGCCGGCGCGCACCGCGCGATCGTCGCCCAGGGCGCCGCGTTCGCCTGCGAGGCCCGCATCCACGCGGGGCTGCTCGGCCCGCACACCGAGCTCGCCGCCGAGGTGCTCTGCGGCACCTCCGCCGCCGCGGCCGCCAAGATCACCCAGGACCTGCGCCCCACCGGCCGTGCGAACGGCCCGGTGCCGTCCTTCGAGACCTGGCGCCGGGCCATCGCCGACACGTTCGCCACCACGGGAAGGAACTGACCGGTGCCCACCCTCCTTGGCCGGGTCCGCCTGCAACTGCCCGGCATCATCGCCGTGCTGGCGGTCGTCGCCGGCTACTTCCTGGTGCTGCCGCCGACGACGTCGGCCGCCGAGCAGGACACCATGGCGAGCCGCTTCCACTTCACACCGCTGCCGATCGAACTGCCGCCCGCGAAGAAGCAGCAGACGATCCGCACCGTCAACCAGGACTACGAGCACATCCGCGCCTGGATCTCCTCCGTCGGCGCGGCCATCACCATGACGGACCTGCGCGGCACCGGCAAGTCCGGCGACCTGTGCCTGGTCGACACCCGCACCGACCAGGTCGACGTCACGCCGGTGCCCGGCTCCGACGGCACGCACTACGCGCCGTTCGCGCTGGACCCGTCCCCGCTGCCGATGAACGACTACATCGCGCCTATGGGCTGCGCGGCGGGCGACTTCAACGAGGACGGCCGCACCGACCTGCTGGTCTACTACTGGGGCCGCACCCCGATCCTGTACCTCGCCAAGCCCGACGCCACCACGCTCGACGCGCACGCCTTCGAGCCGACCGAGCTCGTGCCCGGCCCCAACGCGACCGACGGCACGTACACCGGCGCGCAGTGGAACACCAACACCGCGACCGTCGCGGACTTCGACGGGGACGGCCACCAGGACCTCTTCATCGGCAACTACTTCCCCGACGGGCCCGTCCTCGACGACCGGGTCAGCGGCGGCGTGGTCATGAACCACTCCATGTCCCACGCGCAGAACAGCGGCGGCAAGTACGTCTGCCGCTGGACCGGCGGCACCACGGCCGACAGGTCCGCCGCCGCGTTCCAGTGCTCCGACGACGCCTTCCCCACGGAGGCCAAGCACGGCTGGTCGCTCGCCTCCAGCTCGATCGACCTCGACGGCGACCAACTGCCCGAGCTCTACGTCGCCAACGACTTCGGCAACGACCGCCTGCTGCACAACGTCTCCACCCCCGGGCACCCGAAGTTCGACCTCGTCACCGGCGCGCGCGACGGCTCCACGCCCAAGTCCAAGATCCTCGGCAACGACTCCTTCAAGGGCATGGGCGTCGACTTCGGCGACCTGTCCGGCAGGAAGGGCCTCTACGACCTGTTCGTCAGCAACATCACCACCTCCTTCGGCATCGAGGAGAGCAACTTCCAGTTCATGAACACCGCACGGGACCAGGCCGACCTGCGCGCCCAGCTCTCCAACGGCACCGCCCCGTTCGTCGACCGCAGCGCCGAGGACGGCACCGCGTGGTCCGGCTGGGGCTGGGACGTGAAGCTGGGCGACTTCGACAACAGCGGGCAGCTCTCGATCGTCCAGGCCACCGGCTTCGTCAAGGGCGAGACCAACCGCTGGCCGCAGCTGCAGGAGCTCGCGACCGCCAACGACGCCCTGCTCGACAACCCGTGGTGGTGGCCCAACGTCAAGGCGGGCGACGACATCGGCGGCGACCAGACCCTGCGCTTCTTCGTCAAGGGCGCCGACGGCCACTACAGCAACCTCGCCGGCCGCCTGGGCCTCGCCGTGCCCGTGCCCACCCGCGGCATCGCCACCGGCGACGCCTACGGCAACGGCAAGCTCGACTTCGCGGTGGCCCGCCAGTGGGACGCCCCGGTGTTCTACCGCAACGACAGCCCCGACACCGGCTCCTACCTCGGCCTGCGGCTCACCTACGACACCCCCGGCGCCGCCGGGCCGATGCCCGCCCCCGGATCCCCGGCGATCGGCGCCGGGGTGGAGGTCACCACCCCCGACGGGCGCAAGCTCGTCGACCGCGTCGACGGCGGCAGCGGCCACTCCGGCAAGCGCAGCCACTACGTGCACATCGGCCTCGGCAAGGGCGTCACCGGTCCGATGCCGGTCAAGCTCCAGTGGCGCGACCGTGACGGCCAGGTGCACCAGCAGACCGTGACGCTCGCCCCGGGGTGGCACTCGCTCCAGCTCGGCAGCCAGGCCAAGGAGAAGTGACCGACATGACCGACACAGTCCCCACCACGGCGCCCGCGGCCACCACGGCGCCGGCGGCCACCGGCAAGGCGGCCACCGCCTCCCGGCACGAGCCCAAGGTCGTCATCGCGCTGCGCCGCTTCGCGATCTCGATCACGGTCTTCAACATCCTCGGCTACACGGTCCTCGGCTTCGAACAGCCCTGGACCTGGCCGCTGATCGCCCTCGCCACCGCCTACACGACCGAGATCGCGCTGGAGCTCGTCGGCGCCAAGGTCGAGGGCCGGCGTCCGCGCTTCCTCGGCAACGGCCTGCCCGGGGTGCTGGAGTTCCTCTACCCCTCGCACATCACCGGCCTCGCGCTCAACATGCTGACCTACGTCAACGACCGGGTCTTCGTCATGATGTTCGGCGTCGTCTTCGCGGTCAGCGCCAAGTGGGTCCTGCGGGTGCCGGTGCGCGGCCGGCTGCGGCACTACATGAACCCGTCGAACTTCGGCATCGCCGCGATCCTCGTGCTCTTCCCGTGGGCCAGCATCGCCCCGCCGTACCACTTCACCGAGCACGTCAACACCCCGTTCGGCTGGCTGATCGTGCTCGGAATCCTGATGTCCGGCACCATCCTCAACGCCAAGCTCACCGGCCGGATGTGGCTCATCCTCGCGTGGCTGTCGGCCTTCGCCCTCCAGGCCGTGCTGCGCGGGCTCATCTTCGGCACGTCGATCCAGGGCGGCCTCGCGATGATGACGGGCGTCGCGTTCGTCCTCTTCACCAACTACATGATCACCGACCCCGGCACCACGCCCTCCAAGCCCGCCAACCAGATGGCCTTCGGCGCCGGAGTCGCCCTGATCTACGCCCTGTTCATGATCGCCCACATCGCGTACGGCATCTTCTTCGCCACCGCGCTCACCTGCCTGATCCGCGGCCTCTACCTCTGGTACGTCCACTTCCGCGACCGCGGGCAGGAGGAGCAGCGGGCGACCCGGCTGCGGGCGAGCGCGACCGGCAAGACGGCGGTGGCCGGAAAGGTCGCGGCGTGAGCGGACGAAGCGAGCGAACCGTCGAGAGGCGGGACGAGGCCTCCCGGCGGGTGCCGCCCGGCCCTCCGCGCCGGGCGGCCCCCACCCTGCTGCGCCGCCTCGCCGGCGACCGCCTCGCCCTGATGCGGGCGGCCGCCACCGAGTACGGGGACGCGGTCCGCATCTCCATCGGCCCGAAGACCCTCTACTTCTTCAACCACCCCGACCACGCCAAGCACGTCCTGGCCGACAACGCCGCCAACTACCACAAGGGCATCGGGCTGATCCAGGCCCGCCGGGCCCTCGGCGACGGACTGCTCACCAGCGAGGGCGAGCTGTGGCGCGAGCAGCGCCGCGCGATCCAGCCGGTGTTCCAGCACAAGCGGATCAGCCGGCAGGCCGCCGCCGTCGCCGAGGAGGCCGGCAAACTCCTCGCCCGCCTGCGGGCGTTCGAGGGCGGCCGGCCGGTCGACCTCGTCCAGGAGCTCACCGGGCTCACCCTCGGCGTGCTCGGCCGCACCCTGCTCGACACCGACCTCGGCGCCTTCGAGTCGATCGGCCACGAGTTCGAGGCCGTGCAGGACCAGGCCATGTTCGACATGGTGACGCTCGGCGCCGTGCCCGGCTGGATCCCGCTGCCCACGCAGCGGCGGTTCCGCGGGGCACGGGCCGAACTCCAGCGCGTCGTCGACGCGCTGGTCGCCGAGCGGGGCGCCCGCGACGGCGGCGCGGCCGGCGACGACGCGCTGTCGCTGATCATCGACTCGGCCCGCGGCGAGCCCGACCCCGCGGTCGGGCGCCGGCGGCTGCGCGACGAGATCGTCACCCTGCTCCTCGCCGGGCACGAGACCACCGCGAGCACCCTCGGCTGGACGTTCTACCTGGTGGACCGCCACCCCGAGGTGTTCGACCGGCTCCACGCCGAGGCCGTGGAGGTCCTCGGCGACCGCCCGCCGGAGTACGAGGACCTGCACCGGCTGCGGTACACCTCCCGCGTGGTGGAGGAGGTCATGCGCCTCTACCCGCCGGTCTGGATCCTGCCCCGGCAGGCCCAGGCCGACGACGAGATCGGTGGGTACCACGTGCCCGCCGGCTCGGACGTCCTGATCTGCCCGTACACCCTGCACCGCCACCCGGCGTTCTGGGACGCCCCCGAGCAGTTCGACCCGGACCGCTTCGACCCCGACCGGCCCCGCCCGGAGGGCGCGGGGCCGGAGCGACCGCGCTACGCCTACCTGCCGTTCGGCGCGGGCCCGCGGTTCTGCGTGGGAAGCCACCTCGGGCTGCTGGAGGCGACGTTCACGATCGCCGTCCTGGTGCGCGAGCTGCGGCTCGCGAAGGTGCCGGGCCACCGCGTGGTGCCCGAGCCGATGCTGTCGCTGCGCGTGGGCGGCGGGCTGCCGATGACGGTGCACCGTGTCCGGGGCTGAGCGGCCCGCGGGGTAGCCGCACTCCGGGGAGTCCCGGGGAACCGACGAGGGGCCCATCGTGCTCGGTGGGCCCCTCTGTCGTGCGCGGTCGTCCCGTCGGCTGCCGGTCCCTCCCGCCGTCCGCTGCCCGGCGACGGCGGCGCGAAGACCTGTCAGCCGGTGCCGGCTCGCGCCAGGCCGGCGCGCACGGCGGCCGTCCGGACGTCCATCAGGGCCAGCAGGACCGGCGGGTCGACCGTGTGCTTGGGCCGCATCACCAGGTCGGCCGGGATCACCGGGACGTCCGCGCGCACCTCGATCGGCCCGACCGAGCCGACGAACACCTCCTGCTCGCCGAGCAGGACCTCGTCGAAGGCGGCCGGCACCGAGTGCGCCAGCAGGTACCACGTCCCCGGGGGAACGCCGTCGATCCGGTACCGCCCGGGGCCGGGCAGGACGACGCAGCCGGCCGGACGGCCCTGGGGAATGCGGGTGGGGAAGAGGCCGAGGAACACCTGTCCGAGTAACCCGGCGACGGCGCTGCGGACTTCACCCCGTACGGAGGACGTCTCGTCGGCCGCGTGGCCCTCGACGCCGATCCCGGGGGTGTAGCCGCCGAGTTGGCGGAACATGGTGGGGGAGATGCCGACACTGGCCGCGAAGCGGGAACTGAACGTCCCGACGCTGTTGTACCCGACGTGGTGGCTGATCTCGGTGACGGTGAACGTCGTTTCCAGCAGGAGACGTTTGGCCTCCTGTATCCGGATCGCGGAGAGGAACCGCCGGGGTGACACCCCCGTGACGCGCTGGAATTCTCGCGAGAAGTGGAATTTGCTGTACATCGCGGCGCGCGCCATGTCGTCAATGGTGAGTATCTCACCAATGTTTTCCTGCATGGTCTCGATGGCGCGAGTCACGGCCTGTTCGATAGCCGGCTTCATTGCTACCCCAGATTCTAGGAGCCGCTTTCGGTTCGACAGTTGTGATGCCCTGGCGCCGACCTGACCAGCAATAACCGCTGTCGTCTGGTCCCCCCCTCGGCAGCGTCAGTGCCCATGTTCAACCCACCCCCCTCCGCCCGGGAACGTTCAGCGGTTCTTCACCGCGGGTTGGCGGGCGGTCTCGGTCGCCCTGGGACCGCCATGATCGGAAGTTGCGCGTCCGTGATGAATGAAGACCGTAGCAGTGCATGTCAGGCGCAACAAGAGCCCGTCATATTCATGGCATGCCCTCGGCCAGTGGCGGAATACCTACTCCGGCGTATTGCCATCGAGGTAGCAACACGGAAGAAGCGGACATGGCAAGTACGCGGCAAGTCCGTACAACTGACGGACCGTCGGAGCAGCAACGCCGAAGATGCGCGGGCGCGTGGTTCGCATGCACGATACTGCCGTCGCGCCTGCGAAACGGGGGGCGGCGGTGCCCCTGCTCCGGTTTCCGAACGGGGTGCACCGGTCCCGGCCCCCGGCTTTCCCACCCACGAACCCGAGGAGACGCCAGTGCGCTCCGACATATCGGATGAGTACCGGGCTCGAACGATGACCCTGGAGGCATTCGCGGACACCATCGTCCCCGGCGAGAAGAGGTCACCCGACGACCGGGCGGTGGCCGGGGTCTCGGCCGGCGGCGGCGCCGTGGCGGCCGGGGCGATCGAGCTCCTGGAGACGCCCGCCACCGGGATCTCCACCGCCCTGGACGACTACGCCGAGGCGCTCAACCGCCACGCCCGCGCCTTCGCGGACGGGCGGGGCCTCGCGCTCGACGACGACGTCCCGCCGTTCGTCGCGCTCGGCTTCGACGACCGCACGGCGCTGGCCCGGGAGCTGACGTCGCCCCGGCACCCCGAGAAGGAGCTGTGGGTGCTGCTGACCCTGTTCAGCAACATGGCCTTCGACACCGCGGCCCACCTGCACACCACCGACGCCATGGCGGCCGGTCACCCGGGCCTCCTCGCGATGGGCTTCTTCCAGCCCGGCGAGGACGCCCTGTGGCGGTTCCCCGACTTCTCCTACGGCCGCCCACTGGCCGAGATCCACCCTGACACGACGGCGACAGGGAGCCCGGCATGACGTCCACGGAGAAGACCGACGTCCTCGTCGTCGGCAGCGGTTTCGGCGGTGCGATCGCGGCCTACCACCTGGCCGCGGGCGGCGCGAAGGTCACCGTCCTGGAGCGCGGCCCCTGGCTGACGGCCGGCGACTTCGAGCACGACTTCCTGCTCGGCTCCTCCTACACCCGGATCTTCGACTTCGTCGTCGGCGACGGGATGAGCCTGCTCGGCGGCAACTGCGTCGGCGGCGGCAGCGTCGTCTACTTCGCCGCGATGCCGCGCGCTCCGCGCTTCGTCTTCGACCGCGTCGACGCCGCCGGCGCACGGTTGTGGCCGAAGGCCGTCAGCCGCGAGGTCCTCGAACCGTGGTACGACCGCGTCGCCGAGGCGCTGCCGATCACCCAGCAGGACTGGAACGACGTCACCTACGCGGGCGGCCTGTTCGCGGCCGCCTGCGCGCACGCCGGCCGCACCGCGAACCCGGTGCCCGCCGCCGTCGACCGCGCCAAGTGCACCAACTGCAACTGGATGATGGCCGGTTGCCGCTTCGACGCCAAGCGCTCGCTGCTCCTCAACTACCTGCCCGCCGCCCTCGCCCACGGAGCCGAGATCCGGCCGCTGCACGAGGTCCAGAAGCTCACCCGCACCGAGGACGGCGGCTACCGCGTCCACTACAACGTCATCGACGACGTCGACTACCGCGTCCACCACGAGAGCGGTGTCATCGAGGCGAAGATCGTCGTCCTGGCGGCGGGCGCCGGCGCCACCCCCGTCATCCTCCAGCGCTCCGAGCCGGACCTCGGCCGGATGCCGCACGCCGTCGGCCGCTACTTCTCCGGCAACGGCGAGCGCCTCAACACCGCGGTCGTCGACGAGGACAAGGCCCGCGACCTGCTCGGCCTCGGCCGCGGCGAGGGCCTCGCCCCCTACGGCGCCAACCAGATCGGCAAGGGCCCGGTCGTCGCCAGCTGGGACACCCTCGACGGCTCCCGGCCGGTCGGCTCCCGCTACTCGCTCGAACAGCTCTACTTCCCGCCCGGCTTCGGCACCATCCTCGCCCAGGTGCCGGACGCCACCGGCCCCAGCTGGTTCGGACGGGAGAAGAAGGAGCTCGTCCGGCAGTGGCAGTCCTGGCTGACCATCTTCACCATGGTCGAGGACGACAACGAGGGCGTCTTCGGCCCGCCGCCACCCACCGGCAACGCCGTCCGCATCTCCCAGCAGATGCTCGGCCGGGGGTCCATCGGCTACGTGCCCACCGAGAGCACCCTGCGCGGCTGGGCCGAGTCGGACGCCGCCGTCAAGGACATCCTCGAACGCGACGGCCTGGCCCGCGTGATGCCCTGGACCAACGACGTCGTCGGCGCCTACACCGTCCACCCGCTCGCCTCCTGCCGCATCGGCGACGACCCGGAGACCTCCGCCCTCGACGACGGGCACGAACTCCGCGGCCACCCCGGCATCTTCGTCACCGACGGCTCCGCCGTACCGGCCGCCCTGACGGTCAACCCGGCGCTCACCATCTCGGCCCTCGCCGAGCGCGCGGTCCCCGGCATCGTGCGGGCCGCCCGGGAACGCGGCGTGGACGTCGAGTACGGCGCGCCCGGCCCGGGTGGCGAGACCGCCGGGCGGCGCGGGGTGAAGTCCCAGCTGCCCGGCCTGCTGGGCGAGTAGCCGTGGCAGCGCCACTTCTCCGTGTCGCCCTGAGGGGAGCCCTCGGCCAGGTCCGCCACGTCGCCCCCGTCCGCCCCGCGCGGGCGGGGGCCCCGGTGGCGCGCGTCTACGCCGAGGTGGAGCGGGAGTTCGGGGTGCTCGCACCGCCCGTCGCCCTGCACGCGCCCTCCCCGGAGGTGCTGGCGGCGGCGTGGACGATGCTGCGCGAGACGCTCGTCGCGGCGGGCCGGGCGGACCGGGCGCAGAAGGAGGCGGTGGCCGCGGCCGTCTCGCGGGCCAACGCGTGCCCGTACTGCGTCGAGGTGCACACGACGGCGATCGAGGCGCTGGGCGGCTCCGCGGGGGAGAGTGCGATGGAGCCGTTGTCCCCTTCGCTGGTACCGGAGTTGGTGGGGGTGGCCGCCACCTTCCACTACCTCAACCGGATGGTGAGCCTGTTCCTGGGCGACAGTCCGATGCCGCCCGGGGCCCCGGCGGCGGCCCGCCGGGCGGCGCGGGCGGTGCTCGGCCGGCTGGCCCGGCAGGGCGCCGACGCCGCGCCCTCGCCCGGGGGGTCGCTCGACCTGCTCCCCGCTGCCCGGCTGCCCGAGGACCTGCGGTGGGCGGCCGGCACCCCGAGCATCGCGGGCGCCTTCGCGCGGGCGGCGGCGGTGATCGACGAGGGCGGGGAGCGGGCGGTCCCGGCCCCCGTCCGGGAACTGGTCACCGCCGAACTGGCCGCGTGGGACGGCACCCCGCCGGGCCTGAGCAGGGCCTGGCTCGAACCCGCGCTCTCGTCCCTGCCCCCCGAACACCGGGCGGCGGGGCGGCTCGCCCTCCTGACGGCGAAGGCCGCGTACCAGGTGGACGACGCCGTCATCGCGGCAGCCCGTCACACCGACGCCCAGCTGATCGAACTGACCGCCTGGACGTCCCTCACCACCGCCCGCCTGCTGGCGGCCCGCCTGGTTCCCTGACCCGCCGCTGACGGAAGCCCCCGCCCGCCCGGACGCTCCCCCGTCCGGCGGACGGGGGCTTTCGCCGCGTCCGGGTCCGTTCCGGCGCCGCTCAGGCGAGGCCGAGGGTCATGTGCGGGTACCCGATGAGGATGCGGTCGCCGAGGCGGACGCCGAGGTCCGCGATGAACTCCTCGATCCGCGCGGTGGCCTCGGCGACGCCGCCCGCCTCGCCCTTGAACTCGAACTCCACGAAGTCGCCCAGGCCGGCCACGGTGTCGAAGGCGACGGCGATCCCGTCGGCCGTCCACTCCTCGCGGACCTTGTCGACCACGGTGAGGTGGGTGAAGCCGAGCGCGGCCAGGATCCGGCGGAGGGCCTCGGCGTCCTCGACGGCGCTCTCGTACTCGTCGCAGTGGGTCGTCACCGCCGCCCCGACCGGGTGGAACAGCTTGAAGTTGACCGAGGCCCCGTCGTCCCCCTCGCGGATCCGCAGCCACTCGGAGACCACCTCGCCGGCGAGGAAGTCCCGGTGGGGGGCGTTGTAGTAGGTGTCGACCTGCCGGGACGGCTCGCCGGGCTTGCCGCCGCGCCCGGCGAGGGCGGCCCGCAGGTCGTCGGGCGGGCTGAGGAGCCGGTACTTCTGCTCGACCTCGATGTACTTCACTCGCGTTCCCCTGTCCGTGCGGGCGGCTGCCGGTGGCGTGCTGATGGTGCGTCGGACAGAGATGATCGCGGCTTGGCCGCGAGCACGTCGGCCAAAGCGCGCAGTTCACCTGAACGGCGGACCACTCAAGGGCCGTCGCAAAGTTGGCCGAAAAGCCCCGCAGGCCCTCGAATTTGATGACGCCGTTATGGAACAACGGATGACGCCGTTATGCAATGCCGTTATGCAATGCTGTTATGCAATAACCCGCCGCGGAGCAGCGGCAAAGCACGCTCGAAGTAGACACCCGGGCCCCGGCCGGGCAGCCTTGATTCGGATACGGCAGGCCGGTCCCGGTGCGGGCGGCGGGTCGTCAATTCGGATCCAAGGGGCGGTGAATACGTGAGCAGCCAGCGGGTCGCCATCGTGGGAATCGGGCTCAGGTACCCGGACGCGAATTCCCCGAACGAACTCTGGGAGAACGTCCTGGGCGGGCGCCGGGCATTTCGGCGGTTGCCGGACGAGCGGATGAACCACGCCGACTACTGGTCGGCCGACCGGACCGCGCCGGACCGATTCTACGCGAGCAAGGCCGCGGTGCTCCGCGATTTCACGTTCGACCGGGTCGCCTACAGCGTCGCCGGGAGCACGTACCGCTCCACGGACCTGACGCACTGGCTGGCCCTCGACACGGCCGCCAGGGCGCTCGCCGACGCGGGATTCCCGGGTGGCGAGGGACTCCCCGTCGAATCCACCGGAGTCGTCGTCGGAAACAGCCTCACCGGGGAATTCTCGCGGGCCAACATCATGCGCCTGCGCTGGCCCTACGTGCGCCGGACGGTCGCCGCGGCGCTCACCGGGAAAGGCTGGTCCGAAGAGGCGGCGGCCGAGTTCCTGGCGGAACTGGAACCGGCCTACAAGGCGCCTTTCCCGCCGATCGACGAGGATTCCCTCGCGGGCGGCCTGGCGAACACCATCGCGGGCCGGATCTGCAACCACTTCGACCTGCGCGGCGGCGGGTACACCGTGGACGGCGCCTGCTCCTCCTCGCTGCTGTCCGTCATCACCGCCGCCCGCTCGCTCGCCGACGGCGACCTCGACGTGGCGATCGCCGGGGGCGTCGACCTGTCCATCGACCCGTTCGAAGTGATCGGCTTCGCCAAGACGGGCGCGCTGGCCACCGGCGAGATGAAGGTCTACGACCGCGACTCCAACGGCTTCTGGCCCGGCGAGGGCTCCGGCATGCTCGTGCTCATGCGCGAGGACGACGCGCTCGCGGCCGGCCGCCGGATCTACGCGACGATCGCCGGCTGGGGCGTCTCCTCCGACGGCAAGGGCGGCATCACCCGCCCCGAGGCGGGCGGCCACCGGCTCGCCATCGCCCGCGCCTACGAGCAGGCGGGCTACGGCGTCGAGACCGTCTCCTACTTCGAGGGGCACGGCACCGGCACGGCCCTCGGCGACGCCACCGAGATCGAGGCGCTGTCCTCAGCCCGCCGCGCCGCCGCCCCCGGGGCCCGCCCGGCCGCGCTCGGCACCGTCAAGGGCAACTTCGGGCACACCAAGGCCGCCGCCGGCGTCGCGGGCCTGATCAAGGCCGCGCTCGCGGTGCACCACCAGGTGATCCCGCCGGGCACCGGCCACCACGACCCGCACCCGGGCCTGCTCGGCGACGGCGCCGCGCTGTACGTGCCGGGCGCCGCCGAGCTGTGGCCCGAGGACCAGCCCGTCCGGGCGGGCGTCTCGGCGATGGGTTTCGGGGGCATCAACACCCACATCGCGGTGGCCGCCGTCCCCGGCGCCCACCGCCGCACCGCCGTCGACGCCGACACCGGGCGGCTGGTGGCCGGCCGTCAGGACGCCGAACTGCTGCTCCTGGAGGCCCGCGACCGCGACGGCCTGCGCGAGGAGGCGCGGCGCCTGCTGGGCATCGTCGCCAAACTGGCCCAGGCCGAACTCGCCGACCTGGCCGCCGGATCGGCAACGCGCCTGACCGGGGCGCAGGTGCGGGCGGCGCTCGTCGTGACCTCGCCGGACGACGCCGTCCGCGCGCTGGAGCGGCTCGTGGCCCTGCTCGACGCGGGCGCTGAAGAAGGGTCCCTGCCCAGGTCCCCAGCCACGTCCCTGCCCACGTCCCTGCCCACGTTCCTGCCCAGCGAAGGCGTGTTCCTCGGCGCCTCCACCGGCACCCCGCCGAGGATCGCCTACCTGTTCCCCGGCCAGGGCTCCGGCCGCGGCGCCGTCGGCGCGCTGCGCCGCCGCTTCGCCGCCGCCGACGAGGTCTACCGCCTGGCCGGCCTCCCGCCGGGCGCCGACCACGTCGACACCCGCGTCGCCCAGCCCCGCATCGTCGCCGGCTCGCTCGCCGCGCTACGCGTCCTCGACGCGCTCGGCGTCCGCGCCGCCACCGCAGTGGGCCACAGCCTCGGCGAACTCACGGCGCTGCACTGGGCCGGCGCGCTCACCGAGGAGCAGGTGCTGCGCCTGGCCACCGTGCGCGGCAGGGTGATGGCCGAGGCGAGCCGGGGCGGCGGCGCGATGGCCGGACTGGCCGCGACCCCCGACGACGTGGAGCGCCTCTCCGCGGGCCTGGACGTCGTCGTCGCCGGCTACAACGGCCCCCGGCAGACGGTCGTCTCCGGCCCGGCCGACGCCGTCGACGAGGTCTGCCGGCGGGCCGCCGCCGAGGGCGTCACCGCGACCCGGCTCAACGTCTCGCACGCCTTCCACTCCCCGCTGGTCGCCCCCGCCGCCCGCGCGATGGCCGAGCGGCTGCGCGAGGTCGACTTCGCCCGGCCCGCCCGCCCGTACGCCTCCACCGTCACCGGCGACCTGCTCGACCCGGACACCGACCTCCGGACGCTGCTGCGCGACCAGGTGTCCCTTCCGGTGCGCTTCCACGAGGCCGCAGCCGTCGCCGCGGCCGACGCCGACCTGGTCGTCGAGGTCGGGCCCGGCCGGGTGCTGTCCGGCCTGCTCGCCGAGATCGCTCCGGAGCGCCCGGTCCTCGCCGTCGACACCGACAGCCCCTCCCTCGGCCCGCTGCTGCGGGTCGTCGCCGCCGCCCACGTGCTCGGCGCGCCCGTGCGGACCGACGCGCTGTTCGCCGGCCGGCTGATCCGCCCGCTGCCCGCGGACGGCGCCATGACCTTCCTCGCGAGCCCCTGCGAGTCCGCCCCGGCCATCGACGCCGCGCTGCTCCCCTCGACGGAGGCGCCCGCCGAGGCCACGCCCGTCGAGGCCACCGGTGAGTCCACGCTGGACCTCCTGCGCCGCCTCGCCGCCGACCGCGTCGAGCTGCCGCTGGAGTCCGTCACCTCCTCGACCCACCCCATGGACGACCTGCACCTCAGCTCGATCACCGTCGGCCAGATCGTCAACGACGTCACCCGCGCGCTCGGCCTGCCCGCCCTGGAGGCCACCACCGGCTACGCGACCGTTCGCCTCGGCGAACTCGCCGACCTCATCGACGGCTTGGCGCGCACCGCCGAGGACGGCGCCGCGCCGGCGGCCGAGGTCCCGGGCGTCGCGCCGTGGGTCCGCCCGTTCGTCGTCGAGCACGTCGAAGCGCCGCTGCCCGCGACCGCCGCCACGGGGGCGACGGGCCGCTGGACGGCCTTCGGCACACCCGGCCATCCGCTCGCCGAGCCGCTGCGCACCGCCCTCGCCGGGGCCGGCCTCGGCGACGGCGTGCTCCTGTGCCTGCCCCTCGAGGCGGGCCCCGACGACGTCGAACTGTTCCTCGCCGCGGGCCGGGCCGCCGCCACCGCACCGGCCGGCACCCGCCTGGTCGTCGTCCAGCACCGCCTCGGCGCCACCGGCCTCGCCAAGACGCTCCACCTGGAGCACCCGTCCGTCCCCACCACCGTCGTCGAACTCCCCGACCCCCTCGCGCCGGAGGCCGTTGCCCTGGTCGTCGCGGAGACCGCCGCCACCACCGGCTTCCGCGAGGTCCGCTACCGGGCCGACGGCACCCGTACGGTGCCCGTGCTGCGCCCGCTGACGCCACCGGACGGGCCGTTGACGACCCCGCTCGACGGCGACGACGTCCTGCTCGTCACCGGCGGCGGCAAGGGCATCACCGCCGAGTGCGCCCTGGCCATGGCCCGGGACTCCGGCGCCGCCCTCGCCCTCGTCGGCCGCGCCGACCCGGGCGCCGACCCCGAACTCGCCGCCAACCTCGCCCGGATGACCGCCGCCGGACTGCGCCTGCGCTACGAGCGCGCCGACGTCACCGACGCCGCGCAGGTCACCGCCGCCGTCGACCGCCTGGAACGCGCCCTCGGCCCGGTCACCGCCGTCCTGCACGGCGCGGGCCGCAACGAGCCCGCCGCCCTCACCGCCCTGACCGCCGACGACTTCCGCCGCACCCTCGCCCCGAAGACCGGCGGCCTGTCCGCCGTCCTGGCCGCCGTCGTGCCCGACCGGCTCAAACTCCTGGTCACCTTCGGTTCCATCATCGGCCGCGCCGGCCTGCGCGGTGAGGCGCACTACGCCACCGCCAACGACTGGATGACCGAACTCACCCTGCGCTTCGGCGAACAGCACCCGCGGGCCCGCGCCCTCGCCGTGGAGTGGTCCGTGTGGTCCGGCGCCGGCATGGGCGAACGCCTGGGCGTCGTCGAGTCGCTGATGCGCGAGGGCATCACCCCGATCTCCACCGACGAGGGCATCCGCGTCCTGCGCGAACTGCTCGCCGACCCGGCCGCCGGGCCCGCCGTCGTCGTCAGCGGACGCGCCGCGGGTCTGCCCACCCTCGCCCTCGACCGGCCCGAACTGCCGCTCGGCCGCTTCGTCGAGCGCGTCCTCGCGCACTACCCGGGCGTCGAGCTCGTCACCGAGGCCGAACTCACCGAGGGCAGCGACCCCTACCTCCTCGACCACCAGCTCGACGGCGACCTCCTCTTCCCCGCCGTCCTCGGCATGGAGGCGATGGCCCAGGTCGCGGGCGCCGTCGGCGGACACGCCGGACCGCCGGTGCTGGAGGACGTCGAGTTCCTGCGGCCCATCGCGGTGCGCCCCGGCGGCTCCACCACGCTGCGCGTCGCCGCCCTCGTCCAGGACGCCGGCACCGTCGACGTCGTCCTGCGCACCGCCGACACCGGCTTCGCCGCCGACCACTTCCGCGCCCGGCTGCGCTACCCCCGGACCGCCGTGCCGGCCGGCCCGCGCTCCGCCGCCTTCGACCTGCCCGCCGTCCCCGTCGACCCGGTCACCGAGCTCTACGGCTGCGTCCTGTTCCAGGGCAAGCGCTTCCAGCGCCTCCTGGACTACCGCCGCGCGAGCGCCCGGCACGCCGTCGCCGAGGTCTCCACCACCACGCCCGCCCCCTGGTTCGCGGCCTACCTCCCGCAGGACCACGTCCTCGCCGACCCCGGCACCCGCGACGCGATGATGCACGCCCTCCAGTGCTGCGTCCCCGACGCCACCCTCCTGCCGCGCGGCATCGAACGCCTCTGGCTCGCCGAACCCTCCGACCAGGACACCGAGTTCGTCGTCCTCGACGCCCGCGAACGCAGCCAGGACGGCGACACCTACGTCTACGACCTCGACGTCCGCACCCCCGACGGCCGGGTGGTCGAGCGCTGGGAGGGCCTGACCCTCGTCGCCGTCCGCAAGCGCGACGGCGCCGGCCCGTGGGTGCCCGCCATGCTCGGCTCCTACCTCGAACGCCGGCTGGAGAGCGTGCTCGGCGGCAGCCGCGCCGTCGTCGTCGAGGCCGCGGGGGACGAACCCGACCGGCGAACCCGCACGGCCGTCGCCGTCTCCCGGGCGCTCGGCGCCCCCGCCGAGTTGATCCACCGGCCGGACGGGAAGCCGGAGTTGGACGGTCACGCGGTGTCCGCCTCGCACAGCGGCGGGCTGACGCTCGCGGTCGTCGGCGCCGGCGGTGCCCGGCTGGCCTGCGACGTCGAGACGGTCCTGCCACGCACCGAGGAGGACTGGGCCGCCCTCCTCGGCGATGCCCAACTCCCGCTGCGCGACCTGCTGGTGGCCGAGGCCGGCTGCCCGCCGGACCTCGCCGCCACCCGGGTCTGGTGCGCGCTGGAGTGCCTGCGCAAGTCCGCCGCCACCGGCCAGGCCCTCACCCTCGACCGGATCGAGGGCTCCGGCTGGGTGGTCCTGTCGGCCGGCGACGCGTCCATCGCCACCTGGGCGACCACCGTGACCGACCGCGACGAACCCGTCGTCCTCGCCGTCCTCGCCGGGAAGGGGGAGTGATGTCCGCCTACTACGAGATCCGGCACACCGTCGGCTTCGAGGAGACCAACCTCGTCGGGAACGTCTATTACGTCAACTACCTGCGCTGGCAGGGTCGGTGCCGGGAGATGTTCCTCAAGGAGAAGGCCCCCGGGGTGCTCGCCGAACTCCAGGACGACCTCAAGCTGTTCACGCTCAAAGTGGAGTGCGAGTTCTTCGCCGAGATCACCGCGTTCGACGAACTCTCGGTCCGCATGCGGCTGGAGGAGGTCACCCAGACCCAGCTCCAGTTCAGCTTCGACTACGTGCGCCTGGCCGGCGTCGAGGAACTCCTCGTCGCCCGCGGCCGCCAGCGGATCGCGTGCATGCGCGGCCCCAACACGCACACGGTCCCCGCGCTCGTGCCGCCGGAGTTGCGCCTGGCGCTCGCCCCGTACGCCGACCAGTCGCGAGCGGCCGCGCCGGCGGGCACGTCCGGAGCGGGGCGGTCGCGGTGATCGGGGCCGGCGCGGACCTGCGCGCCACCATGGCCGGCTTCGCGACCGGCGTCACCGTCCTCACCACGGGCGGCGGCAGTGTGCACGGGATGACGGCGAACTCCTTCACCTCGGTGTCGCTGGAGCCGCCGATGGTCCTGTGCTGCGTGTCCCGCACGGCGGTCATGCACGAGGCCATCACCGCCGTCCGCTCCTTCGCGGTCTCCGTGCTCAGCGCCGAACAGGAGGGCCTGGCACGGTACTTCGCCGACCGGGCCCGCCCGCTCGGGGCCGCCCAGTTCCGCGAGGTCGACTGGCGGCCGGGCCCGTTCACGGGCGCGCCGCTGCTGGCCGGCTCGCTCGCCTGGCTGGAGTGCAAGCTCGCCGAGGTCCACGAGGGCGGTGACCACTCCATCTTCCTCGGCGAGGTGCTCGCCACCGACCGGGCCCCCGACGAGCGGGCGCTGCTGTTCTACGGCGGCCGCTTCCACCGAACCGACTGAGGAGACAGGGATGTTGGTGTGCGTGACCGGCGGCACCGGGTTCGTCGGCGTCCACTCCGTCGCGGAGCTCGTCCGCCGCGGCCACCGGGTGCGGATCCTCGCCCGCGACCCGGGCACCGCCGAGCGCGGTCTGACGGCGCTCGCCGTCGACCCGTCCGCCGTCGGCCTGGTGGCGGGCGACGTCACCGTCGAGCGCGACGTCCGCCGGGCGGTCGCGGGCGCCGACGCCGTCCTGCACGCCGCATCCGTCTACTCCTTCGACAGCCGTCACCACGCGGCGATGCGCGCCACCAACGCGCGCGGCACCGA
The DNA here is from genome assembly GCF_036322405.1 of Streptomyces sp. SP17BM10. Lineage (NCBI taxonomy): Bacteria > Bacillati > Actinomycetota > Actinomycetes > Kitasatosporales > Streptomycetaceae > Streptomyces > Streptomyces sp. SP17BM10. The sequence continues at coordinate 138,494 of NZ_JAQYXB010000576.1, forward strand.
GCTCGTCCTCGGTGCCGCGCGCCGGGCCGGCGCCGCTCGCGTCGTCCACGTCTCCAGCGTCGTCGCCCTGCTGCCCGCCGGGAGCGGCCCGCTGCACGCGGACAGCCCCGTCGGCCGGCCGCGCGAGGCCTACATGGCCAGCAAGGCCGCGGCCGAACGCATCGCCCGCCGCCACCAGGCCGACGGCGCCCCCGTCCTCGTCTCCTACCCACCCGCGCTCCTCGGCCCGAACGACCCCGGCCCGGGCGACCAGAACACCCGGCTGCGCAACACCCTGCGCGGCCTGATGCCCCTGTGGCCCCTCGGCGGCTTCCCGGTCGGCGACGTCCGCGACACCGCCCGCCTGCACGCCGACCTGCTCACCACCCACCCGATCGCCGAAACCCCCGCCGCCAACCGGCACTTCGCCCCCGGCCGCCACCTCCCCACCCGCACCTACCTGCGCACCCTCCGCGAGGTCACCGGCCGCGCCCTCCCCGCCCTCCACCTCCCGGCCGCCCCGATGCTCCCCGTCGGCGCCCTCGCGACGGCCGCCCAGCGACTGTGGCCCTGGCACATCCCGGCCGAGTACGGCGCCATCTACACCTGCGCCCACGCCCGCCCGGTCACCCCGACCGCGAGCACCGCGGGCCTCGCCCCGCGCCCGACGGCCGAGACGATGAGGGACACCATCCGCTGGCTCCACGACCGCGGCCTGCTGACGGCACGCCAGGCCGGCCGCGCCCTGGGCGCCCACCAGCTGGACGGGCGGCCGGCGGTCGACACCCGGTAGGGGCTCCGGCGGCCGGTCGACCGGCCTGCGGCGCCACTCTCGACAGATAGCTCTCATTGAGAGATAAAATGAAGACGTGAGTGCGAGAGCCCTGGAACCACTCGACGCCGAACCCCTCGACCCGCTCGACGCCACGCTGGCCGACGAGTTCTCGACCCTCCTCGTCGGCATCCAGCGCATGGTCCGCCGCCGCCTGCGCGACGGCCTCACCGAACCACGCCTGCGCGGCGCCCAGGTCGAACTGCTGCGCCTGGCCACCCATGCCCCCGGGATGCGGGTGTCCGACGCGGCCAAGGAGCTCGGCCTGGCCGGCAACTCGGTCTCGACGCTGGTCAACCAGCTCGTCGGCCTGGGCCTGCTGCGCCGCGAGGTCGACCCGGCCGACCGCCGGGCCGCCCTGCTCTACGTGACCGAGGAGGCCGTCGAACGGATCGCCGCCTGGCGCGCCCGCCGCACGGCCCTCATGGAGCACCTGGTGGCGGCCCTGCCCGCCACGGACCGGGCGTCGCTGGCCGCCGCACTTCCCGCTCTGCGCGGCGTCGCGGAGGGACTGCGCACCCTGCCGGGGGAGGACGGGCGATGACCGACGCGACGACGACCGGCTCGACGGAGGACGCGGTGGTGTGCCGCGGCCTGGAGTACACGTTCCACCACGGCCGCGGGAAGGCCCACGCCACCAAGGCCGTCGACGGCATCGACCTCACCGTGCGCACCGGGGAGGTGTTCGGCCTGCTCGGCCCCAACGGCGCGGGCAAGACCACGACGATCCGCGCGATCACCACGCTGCTCCCGGTGGCCGCCGGCATGGTGCGGGTCTTCGGCAACGACGCGACCAGGCGCCGCATGGAGGTGCGCCGCACGCTCGGCTACGTGCCACAGCAGCTGTCCGCCGAGTCCGGGCTGACCGGGCGGGAGAACGTCGCCCTGTTCGCCCGCGTCTTCGACGTGCCGCGCGCCGAACTCGCCGCGCGGGTCGCCCAGGCGCTGGCCGCCGTCGACCTCGCCGAGGTCGCCGACCGCATGGCCGCCACCTACTCCGGCGGCATGGTGCGCCGCCTCGAACTCGCCCAGGCCCTGGTCAGCGCCCCGCGCCTGCTGGTCCTCGACGAGCCATGGACGAGGCGGAGCGCCACTGCGACCGCATCGCCCTCATGGACCGCGGCCGCATCCGCGCCCTCGGCACCCCCGACGAGCTCAAGGCACAGCTCCGCGAACAGGACGCGGCGCAGTCCGACCCCACCCTCGACGACGTGTTCCGCCACTTCGCGGGCCGTGACCTCACCCGCGCCGAGAACGCGGAAGGAGACTTCAGCGATGTCCGCCGTACCCGCCGCACAGCCGGCCGCGTCGGCTGAGCCCGTCGGACCGGCCCCTGCGGGCCCCGACCTCGGCCTGCTGCTCGTGCCCCCACGCGCCCGCACCGGCTGGCGCGTCGTGCCGGCCCGGGTGGTCGCGATGTGCGCCGTCGAACTGCAGAAGCTGCGCCACGATCGCACCGAGCTCTACACCCGGGCGATCCAGCCCGCGCTCTGGCTGCTGATCTTCGGCGAGACCTTCACCCGCCTGAAGGCCATCCCGACCGGCGGCATCCCCTACCTGGACTACCTCGCGCCGGGCATCATCGCCCAGTCCGCGATGTTCATCGCGATCTTCTACGGCATCATGATCATCTGGGAGCGGGATTCCGGCGTCCTCACCAAGCTCCTGGTGACGCCGACCCCACGGGCCGCCCTCGTCACCGGCAAGGCCTTCGCCGCCGGGGTGAAGGCGGTCCTCCAGGCCGCCGTGGTCGTCCTGATCGCCGCCGCGCTCGGCGTCGCCATGACGTGGAACCCGCTGCGCCTGCTCGGCGTCGTCGTCGCGGTGCTGCTCGGTTCGGCGTTCTTCTCGTGCCTTTCGATGGCCATCGCCGGCATCGTCCTGACCCGCGACCGCCTGATGGGCATCGGCCAGGCCATCACGATGCCGCTGTTCTTCGGCTCCAACGCCCTCTACCCCGTCGACCTGATGCCCGGCTGGCTCCAGGCGGTCAGCAAGGCCAACCCGCTCAGCTACCAGGTCGACGCCCTGCGCGGCCTGCTGATCGGCACCCCGTCCCACCTCCCGCTCGACTTCGCGGTGCTGACGCTCGCGACGCTCCTCGGCATCGCCGCCGCGTCCTCCCTCCTCGGCCGCCTCGCGCGCTGAACCCCGTCGGAGACTGAACCCCGCCGCACCCGGGTAGGTCCTGATCCGTTCTCGACGGAGGGAGTCCGGGTGTCACTGCCGCTGGCGGGTGTCACGGTGATCGCGGTGGAACAGGCGGTGGCCGCGCCGCTCGCGACCAGGCACCTGGCCGACCTCGGGGCCAGGGTGGTGAAGATCGAGCGGCCGGACGGCGGTGACTTCGCCCGCGGCTACGACCACAGCGTCGACGGGCTGGCCAGCCACTTCGTCTGGCTCAACCGCGGCAAGGAGTCGGTCGCCCTCGACCTGAAGGCGCCGGAGGGCCGCGCCGTGCTGGCCGACCTGGTGGCCGGCGCCGACGTCTTCCTGCAGAACCTCGCCCCCGGAGCCGCCGCCCGTCTGGGCTTCGGCTCCGCCGAACTGCGGGCCCGGCACCCCCGGTTGATCACCGTCGACCTCTCCGGCTACGGCTCCGGCGGTCCCTATCAGGACAAACGCGCCTACGACATGCTGATCCAGTGCGAGTCCGGCCTCGCCTCGGTGACGGGCCCGCCCGAGCGGCCCGCCAAGACCGGCGTGCCGAGCTCGGACATCGCCGCCGGGATGTACGCGCTGACCGCGACGCTCGCCGCCCTGGTCGGCCGGGCCGGCACCGGGCGGGGCACCGCCGTCGAGGTGTCGATGTTCGAGGCGACCGCCGAGTGGCTGGGCCACCAACTCCACTACACCCAGGGCGCCGGACACTCCCCGGGCCGCGCGGGCCTGTCCCACCCGGCGATCGCGCCGTACGACGCCTACCCGACGGCCGACGGCCGCGAGGTCATGATCGGCATCCAGAACGACCGCGAGTGGGCCCGCTTCGCCACCGGCTTCCTGGACCGTCCCGACCTCGCCGACGATCCCGAGTGGGCCACCAACGTGGCCCGCGTGCGCCGCCGCCGGCTCGTCGACGCCCTGGTGGGCGGCCGGACGGCGACCATGACGGCCGACGAGGCGATCGAACTCCTGGACACCCTCGCCATCGCCTCCGCCCGCCTCAACGACGTCGCCGACCTCCTCCACCACCCCCAACTCGCCGCCCGCGACCGCTGGCGCCCTGTGGCCACCCCCGTCGGCGACGTCCGCGGCCTGCTCCCCCCGTTCACCTTCGCCGACACCGAACTCCCCATGGGCCCGGTCCCCGCCGTGGGCGCCCACACGGACACGGCCCTGCGCTCCCTCGGCTACCCGGACGAGCGAATCGCCGCACTGCGCGCGAGCGGGGTCCTGGGCGGCTGATGCAGTGACCGCAGAGGTTCGCCGGCTCGGCGCCGGCGGGGCTCGGCCGGGTCATCGGGATCGGCCGTGAGGACCTGCCCCGCCTGCCCGCCCGACGAGGCGCCGCCTTCCGGCGCACCAAGGCCTGGAAGGAGTCACGCCTCGGGGGTGGCCAGGCGGCGGAGCAGCGTCAGGGTGTCCTCGCGGGGCACCGGGCGGAAGAACTCCTCGTCCACGGCCTCGACGGCGGCGATCGCGCGCGGGGCGAGGTCGGCGCCGGTCGCCGTGATGCGCAGGCGCTTGGCGCGGGTGTCGGCGGGGTCGACCTCGCGCTCGATCAGGCCCTTGGTCTCGAGCGCGCGCAGGACCTGGGAGGTCATCTTGACGTCGGTGCCGGCCTGGCGGGCGAGGGCGAGCTGGTTGGGGTGCTCGCCCCGGGAGTTGAGCCACCAGGTGCAGGCGAGCAGGACGAACTGGACGTGGGTGAGGTCGAGCGGGCCGAGCGCGGCGGCGATGTCGCGCTGCCAGCGCAGCGTGGCGTGCCAGAGCAGGAACCCGGGACTGTCGCCGGGGCCGGCCGGCATCAGCCGCGCGCCAGGGCGACGAGGGCGGCCATGGTCGCGGGCCAGTCGGCGGTGACGGCGGGGCCGAGCTGCGGGCCCGTCAGGTCGACGGTCTCGCCGGTGATCTCCAGACGGTAGGTGACCCTGGTGCGCAGCCGCTCACCGCGGTCGAGCCGGTGGGTGGTGCGCAGGACGAGGCCGTCGATCCTGGCCTCGTCGACGAAGAGTTCGCCGGTGGTGGCCTCGGCGATGCGCAGGTGGACGGGGTCCTGCCCGCAGGGGGTCATGACGATGCCGGTGCCGGCCTCGAACGGGCCGTCGATCCGGACGCTGACGATGTCGGCGTTCCACGCGCCCCAGTGGTCGACGTCGGCCCACAGGCGCCAGATGGCCTCGGGGGTGGCATCGGTCTCGACGCTGTGCTCGTACGTCCACATGGGGCGCCTCCGAAAGGAAGAGTCGATCCGTCCAGTAATCTGTCCGTAGATTATCTGTGCGTAGTCTATACCTCCAGGGCGCCACCCGCAGGGTCGCCCGTCAGCAGCGCCTCCGCCGCCTTGCGGAACGCGGCGACCAGGCGGCCGCGCTCCCCGGCCCGCACCGCCAGGACGACGTGGCTCGGCTCGACGCCCTCCATCGGGACGACGACCAGGTCCGGGCGCGGCGCGGAGCGCCCGGGGCCGATCGGGACGAGGGCCACCGCCCGGCCGTCGGCGACGAGTTCGAATTTGTCCTCGTTCGCCGCCACGAGCGGCCCGTCAGGCGCCCGGCGGCCGTCCGGGCGGGGGTCGATCCGCCAGAAGGCGTTCCACGCGGGGTCGGAGCCCCGGGGGAGCGGCTCGTCGGCGATGTCGTCGAGGGTGACGGACGCCCGGCCCGCGAGGCGGTGCCCGACCGGCACCACGAGGGCCCGGGGCTCGTCGTGGAGGACGGTCACGTGCAGCCCGTCCGTCGTGAGCGGCAGGCGGGTGACGACCGCGTCGGCCCGGTGGTCCAGCAGGGCCTGGCGGGCGTCGTTCCAGGCCAGGTGCCGGGTGTGCACGTCCGCGTCCGGGTGGCGCCGGCGCAGCTCGCGCACGGCGGGCGTGACGATGAGGTTGGCCGTGTAGCCGACGGTGATCCGGCTCGGCTCGGCGGCGGCCCGGGTGTGGGCGGCGGCCTGCGCGGCCGAGCGCAGCAGCGCCTTGGCGCGGGGCAGGAACACCTCGCCCGCCTCGGTGAGCCGGCTGCCCTGCGGGGTGCGGTCGAGCAGCCGCGCGCCGAGCTGCTGCTCCAGGCGGCGGATCTGCCGGCTGAGCGAGGGCTGGGCGACGCGCAGCTCGGCGGCGGCGCGGCCGAAGTTGCGGTGGTCGGCGACCACGGTGAAGTAGCGCACCAGGCGGAGGTCGAGGTCCGGCGGGACGGGGTCGGCCATGCCCCCAGCGTACGCCCCGGCTTCCGGGGGCAGCCGCCGACCACCGCTTCGACCTGCGGTGATGCCTGATCCGTATTGCGTGATCCGGAACGGGACTTGGACGGCGGGCGGCCCACCGGCCGACGCTGGAGGCACCGAGCCCTTCCCACGAGGAGTGAATGCATCATGCGCGTGTTCGTCACCGGCGCCACCGGCTTCATCGGCGGTGCCGTCGTCCGCGAACTGCTGGCCGCAGGCCACGCGGTCGTCGGGCTCGCCCGCTCCGAGCGGTCCGCGGCGGCCCTGGAGGCGGCCGGGGCCGGGGTGCACCGCGGTGCGCTCGACGACCCCGGGAGCCTGGGTGCCGGCGCGGCGGCCGCCGACGGCGTCGTCCACCTGGCGTTCATCCACGATTTCAGCCGCTTCGAGGAGTCGGTCCGCGTCGACGGGCGCGCCATCGCCGCGCTGGGCGCCGCGCTGGAGGGCACCGGCAAGCCCTTCGTCGTCAGCTCCGGAACACCCGGGGTACCCGGCCGCGCCGCGACCGAGCACGACTGCGCCGCCCCCGGTTCCCCGGCCGCCGGCCGGGACGCCAACGCCCGCGCGGCGCTCGACACCGCGGCCCGGGGCGTGCGCCCGTCCGTCGTCCGGCTGCCGCGCAGCGTGCACGGCGAGGGCGACCACGCGTTCGTCCCGACCCTGATCCGCCTGGCCCGGGAGAAGGGCGTCTCCGGGTACGTCGGGGACGGCTCCACCCGCTGGCCCGCCGTCCACGTCCGGGACGCCGCCCGCCTCTACCGCCTCGCGCTGGAGGAGGCCCCGGCCGGATCGGTCCTGCACGCGGTGGGCGACGAGGGCGTGCCGATCCGCGAGCTGGCCACGGTGATCGGCCGCCGCCTGGGCGTGCCGACGGGCCCGCTCCCGCCGGAGGAGTTCGGCTTCCTGGGCGCCCTCCTCGGTGTCGACCAGTCGGCGTCCGCCGCCCTGACCCGCGACCTCCTCGGGTGGCAGCCCGTCGAGCCCGGCCTCGTCGAGGACCTCGACCAGGGCCACTACTTCGACTGACCAGGGCCACGACCTCGACCGAACCGGCCGTCGGGGAACCAGACCGCGAAAACCGGCCAGTGCCGCTGGACCGCCGCCGTCCCCCGCGGCCTCGGCCTCGGGGGCAACGCCGTCACGGCCACCACCGACACCGTCTACATCGGGACGAACGACCGCGGCTGCGCCCACGACCTGGCGACGGGTCACCTCCGCTGGCAGGACGAGCCGAAGCGCACCGGCAACGAACGCACCGGCATCTACCGGGCCGCCGACGCCACCGCCGTCCACCAGGGCGGCCGCCGGGGCGTCCACGCGCCGGGCGCGCTGCCGAGGGCCTGAGCCGGCATCACGTTCCCGTCGGCCGACGCAGCACGGCGGCCCGGCACGCTCCCCTGTGGCGTACCGGGCCGCCGGCCCGTCTGGCTGCGCCGGGTGGGATCGAGCCCGGCGCCGGGTGGACGGCGACGCTGCGCCGTTTTCCCCGGGGACGAGGCTGCCAGGTCGCGGACCTGCCGTGTTGGCACTGCGTCGACACTTCCTGCGCTTTGCGTCTACTCGCCCGCGTCCCTCGCCTTCCCCGCAGCAGCGGTGCGCCGGTGCTCGCTCGGGGAGACCCCGTACGCGGCCCGGAAGGCCCGGCTGAAGTCGGAGGCGCGGGGAAGGCCCCAGCGGGCGGCGACGGCCTGGACGGGCAGGGCGCGCAGCGCGGGATCGGCCAGCTCCTGGCGGGCCCTCTCCAGCCGTTGGCGGCGGATCCACGCGGCGACCGTCTCACCCTCCGACTGCTGCGTGAAGACGCGGTGCAGGTAGCTGACGGAGATGTGGTGCGCGGCGGCGATCACGGGCGGCGAGAGCTCGGGATCGTGCAGGTTCCGGCCGATGTACGTCCGGACGTTCTCCACCAGGGCCCGCTGCCGGCCGTCGTCCGGCAGCGCGGCCTCGGCGTCCAGTTCCCTGGCCAGCCAGGCGGCGACGAGGTCGATCACGACGGCGCCCAGCCGGGGCGCCTCGGCCGGTCCGAGGAGGGCGGCCTGGCGGTCGAGCCCGACCAGGAAGTCGGCGAGCAGCGCGCACGTGCCCTGGTGCCCGGAGTACCCCCGGCCCATCAGGTCGCGCACCCGGTCCCGGGGGAGGGGCAACATGGACATGGGGAAGTCGATGCCCAGGGCGTCGGTCCGGGGCGCCTGCGGGCCGGCGCCCTCGGTGGCGCGGCCGGCGATCGCCCGCACGTCGTACGGGTGCGAGCTGTCGAGCACCGTCAGCTCGCCGGGCTCGAACACGTTCGTCCCGGCCCGGGGGTCGCGGGTCAGCGACAGGGATCCGCCGAGCACCAGCGTCAGGTGGCACACCTCGCGGTCGGACTGGCGCACCCGCCGTGCGGACCGCCGGAACCGGGCCGGCGGGAACGACGACTTGAGGAGCGTCACCGGCCCCAGCTCCAACCGCCGCATCTCCGCCTCGAAGTCGTGGGCGTGCGCGCTGGTCATCTCGCTGTCCCTGGTCCGCCCGACCAGTTCCCGCCAGCAGTCGAAACGGTCCTCCGCAGGCAGGTCGTCGCCCCGGAACACGGTCCCCGTACTCCCGGTCAATCCCCGCTCCCTTCCCTCGTTCCCGTCCCCGTCGCCTCACGATTTTCCTCTTCCGATCATGAGCTGGTAACTTCTTATTCGTCGACGGGACGCGGTCGCGGAAGCGAACGGGAGCCGGTCGGTCAGGCGTCGGTGGTGCAGTGGTAGCACGCCCGCTTTCAGCGGGAAGGGTTCGTTCGATTCGGGCCCGGCGCTCCAACTCGCAGGGGCGGGAGTCGGTTTCGGCTCCCGCCCCTGCGCCGTTTCCGCCCCTGCGGCTTTCGACCGGCCAGTTGTCGCGGCCGTTGCCCGATCGACCCGGCGCTCGCCGGGCTCCCGAGCCGGGCCGCGGTCAGGAGAGCGCCGCGAAGCCCGTGCACAGGAGCCGGATGCTCCGGGTGTACTTCTCGTCCTGGCTGACGCGCGGGATCAACGGGCCCATGACCAGGGGGAAGCGCTCGCACAGGTCGGTGTGGAGCTCGGCGGTGACGGGCGGGGGTGCCGACGGCTGGTCCTGTTCCTGGAGGACGAAGCCGGTCGCGTGGCTGAGGAGGGTGTCGGCGGCGATGCCGCAGTGGTCGGCGGGGAGGCCGCCGTCGAGGAGGGTGCGGAGCAGGCGTTCCATCAGGGAGAGGGCGCCGGAGCTGAGCATGCCGGGGCTCTCGGCGAGGAGGTGGGCTCCGCCGGGGTGCCGCTTGATGCTCCGGCGCAGCGTGGTGGCCTGCGCCTCGACGCGGTCCTGCCAGGAGGCGTCGGCGGGGAGGGCGGCCAGGGCTTCGGTGCCCGCGTCGTAGGCCGCGCGGCAGACCCGGTCGGCCATCAGGGCGAGCAACTCGTCCTTGCCGCGCACGTGGTAGTAGAGACTGCCGGCGTGGGCGTCCAGACGGTCGGCGACCTGGCGCATGGACAGGTTCTGATAGCCGACCTCGGCGAAGACGGCCATGCCCGCGTCGACGATGCGCTCCTTGGTGAGCTTCATGCGGCCCACGGTACCGCGTTTTCCAACACCGTTCGAAAGCTGTGCTAGGTTTGCGCCACACGTTTTCGAACGGCGTTGGAAAGCGCCGAACCGGGGGGAGGGCGGGCATGGGGGCGATCCTGTTCAACGTGACCACGGCCGCGCTGATGGTCATGATGGTCAACTGCGGGCTCGGGGTGGTCGGCCGGGACACCCTGCGGGGGCGGCCGCTGCCGTGGGCGGCGATCGTCCTGACGGCGCTCGCGGTCGGCGGCGTCGTGCTCCAGCTGGTCTGGTCGGGCGCCATGGACGCGCTGGACGCGGACCCCGCCAAGTCGGGCTGGTGGCGCGAGTTCACCTCGGTGTTCATGCAGAACGGCGGCCTCTTCGGCGGCCTGTGGAACCTCGTCACCCTCGCCGCCGTCGCCGCGCTCGCCCACTGGTACTGGGGCGGCACGCTCACGCTCGGCTTCTTCCTCGCCGGCATCCTGCTGCCCGGCCGGAGCGACGACCTGCTCGGCCTCGGCGACGGCCCCAGCACCGACCCCCGCAACTTCGCCGGCAGCTCCGGCGCCACCTACTTCCTCGGCGCCACCCTGGCCATCGCCTTCCTCACCCGCACCCGCGTGCCGAAGGAGATCGCCCTGGCGGCCGGCGTCCCGGCGCTGGGCCTGGCGATGTGGATCGCCCAGGAGAACGGCCACGGGCTGGTGTCCGTCTACGGCTTCGTCCTCGGGGCGGTGGCGTGGGCGGTCCGGAGCCGGCTGGTCCGCCCGGCGGCCGAGCGGGCGGCCTGACCCGGAAACCGAAGCGCGGAGCGGCGGCGGGTGCCCGGGGCACCCGCCGCCGTCGGCTTGTGACGAACGAGGTGCCGCGGCCGATCCGGCAGGGCGGGCGATGACCCTTCCGGTACGGGAGCCCCGCACCCGGGGCCGCCCCGCCGGCGCCAGGCCCGGGGGCGTCGGCGCGTGGCCGAGTCCCCGGTGTGGCCGTCGCCCAGGCCGTCAGCGGCGGGCGCGGGCGGCCTCGCGGATGCGGAGGGTGGCGATCGTGCTGTGGCACCAGTCGCGGTTGCCGCGTTCGAAGGCGAGGCCGCGCAGGCAGGTGAGGTAGGGGCCGATGCGTTCGCCGTCGCGCAGGAAGTCGTCCTCGGTGCGGTCGCCGCGCATGGTGCTCAGCAGGCGTTCGAACAGGTCGACCTTGGCCTGGGCGAAGGCGGCCCGCTCCACGAGCCGGGCGATGAGGGTCGCGGGGTCGACGTGGTCGGCGGTGCGGACCTTGACCATCAGGTCGTCGCGGACGAACGAGGGCTTGGCGGACGCGGCGGCGAAGTCGTCGAGTTCGGCGAGGCCGCGGTCGGTGACGCGGAAGACCCGCTTGGTGGGGCGGTTGTCCTGGACGATCTCGCGGCCGGTGATCAGGCCGTCCTTCTCCAGGCGGGTCAGCTCGGCGTAGAGCTGCTGGGGCTGGGCGTACCAGAAGTTCGCCACGCCGAGGTCGAAGGTCTTGGCCAGTTCGTAGCCGCTGGTCTCGCCGTCGAGCAGCGCGGCCAGCACGGCGTGCCGTAGTGCCATCGCCCGGGTTCCCTTCACTCGCCCCTGTTGCCGGACACGCCGTCCATGGTACTCATGAAACTGACTAGTCACATTCATGAGTACCTCTAGCCCGCCAGGAGAGTGCACCGTGACCGCCACGGCCACGACCGCCGACCGTTTCCGCGCCGCCGTCGAGAACCGCGACCTCGCCGCCATGGACGACCTGTTCACCGATGACATCCGCTTCTACAGCCCGGTGAAGTTCACCCCGTTCGAGGGGAAGCCGATGGTGATGGGTCTGTTCGGGGTCCTGCTGCGCACGTTCGAGGACTTCCGCTACGTCGGCCACCACACCGGCACCGCGGAGACCAGCGCCGACGGGACGGAGGCCGACACGTCCGTGCTGCTCTTCCGGGCCACGGCCGCCGGCAAGCAGATCCACGGCATCGACCTGCTGCACTTCGCGGACGACGGCCGGATCAAGGAGTTCACGGTGATGGTCCGCCCGCAGTCGGCCGTCCAGGCGCTCGGGCAGGCGGTCTTCGCGGGCCTCGTCGCCGACGGACTCGTCCCGGCGCCCGCGCAGTGACGGTGGCTGCGTTACCGCCGCTTCGACGGCCACCTCGGCCTCATCACGGCCGGCCGGCCGTGAGCGGACCCCGGTACGATCGCGCGGTGACGAACGAGGACCAGGACGGACTGCCCGAGGGCTGGACGATCGAGCGCATCCGCACCGCCTCGGGGGACTCCGAAGCCGAACTGCTGTCCCTCGCCCGGCTCGTCGTCGTCGAGGTGTACGGCAGCGCCGGGTGCGAGGCCCTCCGGCCGAGCATCATCATCTCCTTCCACGGCCTCTGCCTCGTGAAGGCCGGCGACGACTGGTACATGGGGGACCTGGCCTCCGACGGCTCCATCCACTGCTGGGCGCCCTACGGCCCCGACTTGGGGGATGCGATCCGCGGCCTGTGAAACGGCCTCTGCGAGAATCGGCGCATGGCTGATCGAGACGAAGACACCGGCTACCTCCTCGACAACCGGCGGGAGGAGGCCGGCGTCCGCTTCGGCGCCCTCGCCGAGATCTTCGACCCGGTGACGTTCCGGCACGTCGACCGGCTCGGACTCGGCGCGGGCATGCGGGTCTGGGAGGTCGGCGCCGGCGGCCCGTCCCTCCCGCTCGGGATGGCGCAGCGCGTCGGCCCGACCGGGACGGTGGTCGCCACCGACATCGACGTGTCGTGGACGAGCGGCATCGCCGGCGGCCCGATCGAGGTGCTCACCCACGACGTCGTCGCCGACCCGCCGCCGCCCGGCGGGTTCGACCTCGTGCACGCCCGGCTCGTCCTCGTCCACGTGCCCGACCGCGCCGAGGCGCTGCGCCGCATGGTGGGCGCGCTGCGCCCCGGCGGCTGGCTCCTCCTGGAGGACGCCGACCCCGCGCTCATGCCCCTGATCTGCCCCGACGAGTCCGGCCCCGAGCAGCGGCTCGCCAACCGGCTGCGCAACGGCTTCCGCGAGCTGATGGCCGCCCGCGGCGCCGACCTCGCCTACGGGCGCACCCTGCCGCGCGTGCTGCGCGAGGCCGGGCTCGCCGACGTGCGGGCCGACGCGTACTTCCCGATCACCTCGCCCGCGTGCGCCGTGCTGGAGGCCTCGACGGTGCGGCACGTCCGGGCCCTCCTGGTCGAGAAGGGCCTCGCGACGGACGAGGAGATCGACCGCCACCTCGCCGCCGTCGAGAGCGGAAAGCTCGACCTGGCCACCGCTCCGTTGGTCTCGGCCTGGGGCCGCCGCGTCTGACCACCTGTCAGGGTCCTCTCCGGCGGGTTCGCGGCCAACCCGGTCGACTCCAAGCCGTGGAAAGGCCTGGCGCGGGCCATCGGCAAGGCCCGCGGCCCGCTCTACCGGCAGCTGACGCTCCGGGCCCACGCCCACCGCCTCGCCTCCCGGTACGACGGTGAGGGGCAGGTGCCCTGGAGCGAGGCCCGCAGCCGCGAACTGTTCCTCGCCAACACCCCGGCCGGAGGCGATGTGGCGGCGGTCGGCCGAGGACTTCGTCCGCGAACCGGCCGCAATGTCCGTCGGCGGTAACGATCCGGTGACAGGGGTGCAGGGTGCGTGCTGGGGCGGGCAATTGGATGCGCTAATCTGACTAGCCGCCTACGGATCTGACGCCTCATCAGCCACACTTCTGATCGGACGCGACCGGACCAGGCGCATGTGCACCGCAATTCGACCTCTTAGGGACGTGACGTGCATGGCTGACTCCACCGGCTCCGCGGGCTCCACCGGCTCCACCTCCGAGACGATCGAGGTCCACCTCGGCGACGGCACGACCGTCTACGCCGCCGTCCGGGACGGCCGGGCGGGACGCGACGCCGGGGACGCCGGCGCCGTCTCCACCGCCGTGCGGCACACCTTCGACCAGGTGCGCGAGACCGTGCAGGCCGTCGGCCAGTGGGCCAGGGACACCGCCGTCAAGTGCGGCGACCCGTCCTCGTTCGAGGTGGAGTTCGGAGTCACGCTCTCCGTCCAGGCCGGGCGGCTCATCGGCGTGCTGGCCGAGGCGGGCGGCGAGGCGAGCCTGAACGTCCGGCTCACCTGGGACCACGCCACCGCCGGCACGGCCGCCACCGCGTAGGGCGGCCCGCATGGTCCTGAGAGCCGGCGGCCCGCACGACCCCGCCGTCTGGCTCGCCGACGGCGCCACGACGTTCCTGGGCAGCGGGTTCTTCGTCGCCCCCGGACTCGTCGTGACCTGCGCCCACGTCGTCCACACCGGACAGGTGAGCGGGCCGGTCACCGTGCACGGCGTGCTCGGCGCGGAGGAGGTGCTCTCCGTCGAGCTGTGGCCGCCCGCCCGGCCCGCCGGCAGCGCCTACTACCCCGCGCCCGATCTCGCCGTGCTGCGCACACCCGTCCGCGAGGGACGTCCGGTCGCCGTCCTCGCCACGACGGAGGCGCCGGCCGGCACCGAGCTCTCCGCGCACGGCTTCACCACGGCCACCCCCGCGGACGGCGTGCAGCCGGACAGCGCGCGGCTGACGGTGGCCGGGCTGTCGGGCGGCTTCGTCCGGCTCGTGAACGGGTGGATCCGCAAGGGGCTCAGCGGGAGCATGGTGGTCGCCCCCGGCGCCGGGCAGGTGGTCGGCGTGGTCAAGGGGACCGAGGACGACGGCGACCCGGTGGGAGGGTGGATGACCCCGGTCGGGCAGCTGCGGGCGTTGCTGGACCTGCCGGCGACTCCCGCGGTCCCGACTGCCGCGCGTCCGCCGGCCGACCGTCAGGAGTGGGCCGACGCGCTGTTCCGGATACCCGCGTTCGACGACGAGCGGGCACGCCACGACCTCGTCCGCCGGATCAACGACGCACTGCCCCCTGACCAGGGCATCCGCCCGCGCGGCGACTCGCTCGCCCTGCCCCACCTGGAGCTGATCGCCGGCGCCTGCCTCGACAACCTCGCCCCCTGCGTCGCCCTCCGCGCCCTGGTCGCGGCGGTCCGGCGGCTGGCCGGCGGGCACCGGGCGGTCGGCGACCTGGAGGCCCTGCTCGCGGGGAGCTGTGGAGGCGGCACACATGCGGCAGCTTGACGAACGCGCGGTGCACGTCCTGGCGGCGGCGCTGAAGGAGATCCCGCTGCTGGAGAACGGGGACCGGCGCGCCGACCTGGTGCACAGCATCCGGGAGGCGCCGGGCGTCGTGGAGTTCGAGGTCACGTTCGACAACGCGACGCACACCCACCTCACCCGGATCACCCGCTCGTGCATCCAGCACAGCAACGCACCCGCGGCGCGCCGGGCGCTCTACGAGGAGGCGCGACGCCTCGCGGGCGGCCAACGGGCGGTCTCCTGGCTGCGGTTCTTCAACGCCGTGCTCGATTCGCGGCACACGGACGCCTTCAAGGAATGGCTGCTGGAGAACGGCGGTCTGCTGCTGACGCAGGGCTGGGGGAGCAGCACGGCTCCCGGGATCCCGGATCCGCTGAGCGAGTTCACGTGGCTGGTGGTCGGCGGGTCGCAGGCACAGATCCGGGAGTTCTGCGACGGCATCCCCGGGCTTCCGGGCTCCATCACGGTCGTCATTGCGCCGGCCGGCGGCGAGCAGCCTGCGGAGCGGGAACACGAGGAACCGGCGACGGGGAGCCGCCGCAGGTGGTGGCTGGTCGGGGGAGTTGCCGCCGCTGCCGTCCTCGCGGCGGTGATCTGGGCCGTCGTCCCGGCTGGTGACGATCGGCCGACGGTGTCAGAGCAGGTGCCCTGGGACACGGCGATGCTCTCGCTGGACAGCGGCGACGGCAAGAAGGTCGCGGCGGCCACCGTCGACGTACCCGCCGGAAGCACCCGCCTGGTGCTTGCGCTGAACCTGAGCGACCCGAACCCGGGCGGCGGTGCCTGCCCCAAGACGACGGTGGACGTGACGATCGGGGATCAGACGTTGCCCGACCTGCCGTTGGACTACGTCGTCCAGACGAGCGTGCCGAAGGGCCGGACGAGCCTGACGCTGAAGCTCACACTGAACACTCCCGACCACTGCAAGTTGCTCATCAACACCGGCACCGTCGACTTCAAGGGCTGAGGGGTTCCGCCGTGATCGCCGTTCGCCGTTTGCGCATGCTCGCCGTCGCCGTCGCCGTCGTCCTGCCGCTGGTGCTCGTCGCCTGCTCGTCCGGACCGGTCCGGCCGGCGCCCTTCGACGGGACGGTCCGGGTCGGGTTCAAGACGGCGGCCCCGGGCATGTCCGTGCAGGACCCGAACGGCATCTTCCGGGGCTTCGAGCCCAGGCTGGTCGCCAAGGTGCTGGGCGACGCGGGCGTGAACTACTCCTCCGTCCCGCTCTCCGCCCAGACCTGGCAGGACGCCCTGCTGGACGGCAACACCAACCACAACGGGGTCGACGTCGTCGTGGCGGACATCTCCGACACCGCCGACCGCGAGCAGAAGTTCGACCTCGCCGGGCCGTACCTGAAGACGCCGCTGGGCGCCCTCCTGCCGGCCGCCGCCTCCACGATCAAGGTGCAGCGCCAGGAGGACCTGTCCGGGCTGCGCGTCTGCACCATCGCGAGGACCACCGCCCGCGCCCTGATCGACAACGAGGTCAAGCCGAAGGTGTCGGTCGACGCCCTCGTCCCCGACGACTGCCTGAAGGCGCTGGACGACGGCACCGCCGACGTCTTCGTCTCCGACTACCTCGTCCTGCGCGGCATGGCCGTCAACGTCAAGGTGAACGGCCAGACCCCCTACGTCATGGCGGAGGGCAGGTTCGGCCGGGTGCAGACGCTGGTGGCCGCGCTGCCCCCGGGGCACACCTCGGCCTGCCAGTGGCTGCGGGGCCGGCTCGACGCGTACGTCAAGAGCCAGGCGTGGGTGACGGAACTGCGCAGCAACTTCAACTTCGGCGCCGACGTGACGGACGACAACCTGCGCCAGGAGTTCCAGCCGCTGATCAGTGTCTCGGACAACCTCTGCGCGAAATGACGCGGGGAGCGTCCCGCCGGTTCGCCTGCGATCCGCCGTTCACGTCACGTAAAGTGACCAAGAGGTAGCGGAACGGCGCGAGGAGGGTGCGGCGGCATGGCCGAGGAGAGCATCGCGGACGCGGTGGAGACGGCGCGGCGGTACTACGGGAGCAGCGAGGTCGACGGGTTCTACTCCGCCGTGTGGGGCGGGGAGGACATCCACACCGGCATCTACCTCGACGCCCACGAGCCGGTCGGGACGGCCTCCCGGCGGACCTGCGAACGGGCGGCGGCGAAGGTCGCGCACCGCCTGCGGACCCCGGGGGTCACGGTGCTGGACCTCGGCTCCGGGTACGGCGGGCCGACCCGCTTCCTGGCCGGGACGTACGGCTGCCGGGTGACCGCGCTCAACATCAGCGAGCCGCAGAACGAGCGCCACCGCCGCACGAACGCGGAGCGCGGGCTCGGCGGCCTGATCGACGTCGTGACCGGCTCGTTCCAGGACGTCCCGTTCCCCGACGGGCACTTCGACGTCGTGTGGTCGCAGGAGGCGTTCTGCCACAGCCCCGACCGCGACCGCCTGCTGAGCGAGGTGGCCCGCGTCCTGCGGCCGGACGGCGACCTCGTCTTCACCGACGTCATGGCGGCGGACGACGTCGCCCCGGAGTCGCTGTACGACGTGGTCGCGCGCCTGCGGGTGGAGAGCCTCGCCACCCCGGGCTACTACGAGAAGCGACTGCCCGAAGTCGGCCTGAACGGCGTGGACTTCGACGACCGCACCGAACAACTGCTCACCCACTACGTCCGGCTGGACGAGGAGACCCGCCGCCAGGCCGAGACCCTGCGCGGCCTCGTCGGCCCGGCCTACCTGGAGGGCCTGCTGGAGAACCTCCCCCTGTGGGTGGCCGCCTGCCGAGCGGGCGACCTGGCCTGGGGCATCTTCCACGCCCGCCGCGACTGACCGTCCGGGCCCGCGACCGGCGCCGGCTTGCAACCAGCCCCTGGGCGAGGGAAGCGGCCCGGGGCATCCGGGGCTCGGAGGCGGGTCAGTGCTCGTCGGTCAGGCCAGGCGTCAGGTCGCCGGACCCGTACGAGGATGCTCAAGCCGGCAGCCGTGACCGGTGGGTGATCCGGCGCGGCGCAGCGCCGTCGTGGCGATGGACAGGAACTCCGGTACGGGGTCCGTCTGCTCGCCCTGCGGGACCGCCAGGCAGGTTTCGACCGGTGCGGAGTCCGTGACGGGGAGGTAGCGCAGGTCGGGCCGGGAGTAGGAGCCGGTGATGCTCACGGGGACGAGGGCGATGCCCTGGCCGGAGGCGATGAGTTCGAACTTCTCGTCCAGGGAGGAGGTGCGCCGCGTCCGGGCGTCGAGGACCGGTTCGCCGGCGAGGTCGGCGGTGGTGAGGCTCGCGCGGTCGGCGAGCCGGTGGGTCGCGGGCAGGCAGGCGACCTTGGTCTCGCGGCCGATCGGGACGGTCCGCAGACCGGTGGCGTCGAAGGGGTGGCGCAGGTAGCCGACGTGTGCGCGGCCGTCGCGCAGGGGCGCGTCCTGTTCCCACCAGCGCAGCGGGAGGACGTCGACCGTCACGTGCGGGTGGCGCGCGCTGAACTCCCGTATCGCCTCGGACACGTGCAGGCCGGGGGAGAACGCGACGACGAGCCGCCGTTCGCCCCGCGCGGCCTCCTGGACGCGGCGGACGGCGGCGTCCACCGCCGTCGTGATCCGCTGCGCCTCCTGGTACAGCTGCCGCCCGGCCGCCGTCAGCTCGACGCTGCGCGTGGTCCGGGTGAACAGTTCGCAGCCCAACTCCTGCTCGAACGCCCGGATCTGCCGGCTGAGCACGGGTTGGGTGATGAACAGCTCCCGGGCCGCCCGGCCGAACTGCCCGTGCTCGGCGACCGCGGTGAAGTAGCGGAGCTTGCGCAGGTCGAGGTCCATGTCCGCACGCTACCAAGGCCCGATCAATGCCCGATCAACACCTGATCCGCATCCGAGCAGTGTCCGACTCGCGCCCGACTCGCGCCCGACTCGCGTCCGATCCGTGTCGATTCACGGCCGCCGGGCACCGATGCCCGCACGGCATCAATGCGCTCGAAAGGGCATTGGACGGCCGCCGGGGCGGCCCCGGAGACTCGGATCATGACCGCCATCCGAAGCACCGACACCCGAAGCACCGACACCCGAAGCACCGCCCTCGTCATCGGCGCCTCCCGCACCCTCGGCCTCGGCCTCGCCGCCGAACTCCTCCGCCGCGGCTGGGACGTCATCGGCACCGTCCGCGGCGAGCGCCGGACCGGCCTCCACGACCTGGCCGACGCGTCCGGAGGACGTCTGACCGTCGAATCCCTGGAAATGACCGATCCCGACCTGATCGCTGCCCTGCGTGACCGGCTGGCGGCGGCCGGGCGCACCCTCGACCTGCTCTTCGTCAACGCCGCGATCACCCGCGGCGACCTTCCGATCGGGCACGTCCCGACGGACATGTTCACCGAGGTCATGGTGACCAACGCGCTCGCCCCGATGCGCGTCGTCGACGTGCTCGGCCCCCTGGTCGCGCCGGCCGGGACCATCGGCGTCATGTCCTCCGACCAGGGCAGCCTCACCCTCAACACCGACGGCGGCCAGGATCTCTACCGGGCCAGCAAGTCCGCGCTCAACCAGCTCATGCGCTGCTATGCTGCCCGGCACGCCGCGGGCGGCCGGACCCTGATCCTGATGGACCCGGGCTGGGTGCGGACCGAACTCGGCGGCCCCGAAGCCGATCTCAGCGTCGAGGAGAGCGTCCCCGGAGTGGCGGAGACGATCGAACGGCACCGGGGCAGGACCGGTCTGCACTTCGTCGACCACCAGGGGCAGGTCGTGCCCTGGTGAGCGCCGGCGCAGTGGCTCCGCGGCCCGACCCCGGTCGGCCGCGGACACGGCGGCAGCACCGGAACGCAAACTGCAATCCGTCCGCTGTTGGCCCAACGATCGTGCGTGTTCCCTACACTGGAGCCACCGCAGATCACTGTAGGTGATGGAATCGCCGGCCCTGCCCGGCCCGTCCGCCTCTGAGCGAAAGGCCGCCCCATGGCCCCGCGTCTGTCCGTCGTCGTCCCGGTCTACAACGTCGAGCGCTACCTCGAGGAGTGCCTCGACTCGATCGCGAGCCAGTCCTTCGAGGACTTCGAGTGCGTCATGGTCGACGACGGCTCGACCGACGACAGCGCCGTCCTCGCCAAGGCCTACGCCGAACAGGACCCGCGCTTCCGGCTCGTCCAGCAGACGAACAAGGGCCTCGGCGCCGCCCGCAACACCGGCTGGCGCCACCTCACCCCCGGCACCGAGTACCTGACCTTCGTCGACAGTGACGACACCCTGCCGCCGCACGCGTACCAGCTCATGATCCGCACGCTGGACGACACCGGGTCCGACTTCGCCACCGGCAACGCCATGCGGCTGCGCACCAGCGGCCTCACGCCCTCGCACGGCCACCGCCGGGCCTTCCGCGAGACCCGGCTGCGCACCCACATCAGCGAACTGCCCGCGCTCGTCACCGACCGCACCGCCTGGAACAAGGTCTACCGGCGCTCCTTCTTCGACGGCGCGGGCATCCTCTACCCCGAGGGCCTCCTGTACGAGGACGCACCGGTCAGCGTGCCGCACCACTTCCTCGCCGAGCGGGTCGACGTCATCTCCGAGCCGATCTACCACTGGCGGGTGCGGGAGGACGGCGCGCTGTCCATCACCCAGCGCAAGACCGACCCGCGCGGCCTGATGGACCGGGTCCGCTCCATGGAACTCGTCCGCGAGTGGCTGGCGGCCCGCCCCGAGCCGGAGTACGCCGAGTACCTGCGCGCCTACGACCGGAACTGCCTGGTCGAGGAGATCCCGATGTTCTTCTGGTCCCTCCCGGACGGCGACCGCCCGTACTGGGAGGTCTACCAGCGGCACGTCAGCCGCCTGCTCGGCGCCATCGGCACGGAGCAACTGGCCGGCCTGAACGCCCAGCTGCGCCTCAAGTACAGCCTGACCCTCGCCGACCGGATGCGACGCTTCGTGGCGCTCCAGCGCCTCCACCGCATCGTCCGCCGCACCCGCCAGGCCGCCCGCCGCTGACCCGGGCTCGCCCGCGGGGCGAGGACGCCCCAGCCGGTGCGGTGGCCGTGGGTGGTGAGGCCTGCGTTGAGGGCTCCCGGCCCGGGGAGGCCCGCATTCCGCCTCGTAGCAAGGCTGTGACAAACAGGTGACAGTGCTGCGCGGACTTCTGTTCGGTTCTCTCATGTCGTGCACGTATGGTCGCGGCATGCGAGAGAAGCGGCGGGGAACAGGTGTGAACAAGCTCGGGGCCGGTGTGAAGCTGCTCGGTGTGAGCGGCATAGCCGGGGTGGTCGTGGCGGGCATAGCCCTGCCGGCCGTGGGGGCGGTCGGGCTCGGGGCGCAGTCCGCGGCGGACGACTTCCAGAACCTCCCGGACGACTTCAAGACCCCGCCGCTCTCCCAGGCCTCGACGATCTACGACGCGCAGGGCGGCGTCATCGCCACCGTCTACGACCGCGACCGCACGATCGTCCCGGGGGACCAGATCTCCCCGCTGGTGAAGACGGCCCTCGTGGACATCGAGGACAACCGCTACTTCGAGCACGGCGCGATCGACCTCAAGGGCGTCCTCCGGGCCCTGAACAAGAACGCCGCCACGGGCAGCAGCCAGGGCGCATCGACGCTCACGCAGCAGTACGTGAAGAACGTCTTCGTGGAGGAGGCGGGCGACGATCCGGCGAAGGTCCAGGAGGCGCAGCGGCAGACGGTCGGCCGCAAGATCCAGGAGCTGAAGTACGCGATCAAGGTCGAGGAGACCCTCAGCAAGGACCAGATCCTCACCAACTACCTGAACATCACGTACTTCGGGCAGCACGCCTACGGCGTCGAGGCGGCGGCCCACCGCTACTTCGGCGTCCACGCGAAGGACCTCACCCTGCCGCAGGCCGCGCTGCTGGCGGGCCTGGAGCAGTCGCCGAGCGGCTACGACCCGGTGGCCCACCCGGACGACGCCAAGACCCGGCGCGACACCGTGCTGAAGAAGATGGCCGAGTTCGGGCACATCACCAAGGACCAGGAGCAGCAGGCGATCGCGAGCCCGCTGGGGCTGAACATCCAGGCGTCGCCGCAGGGCTGCATCACGGCCAAGCAGGGTGAGGGCTTCTTCTGCGACTACGCGCGCCAGGTGGTGCTGACCGACCCGGCGTTCGGGAAGAACGCGGCCGAGCGCAAGGCGCTGTGGAACCGCGGCGGCCTGCAGATCCACACGACGCTCGACCCCAAGGCCCAGGCGGCGCTCAACGACTCGGTGACGAGCCACGTGAACCCGGGTGACCTGGCGGCGACGGCGATGAGCATCGTCCAGCCGGGCACCGGCAAGATCCTCGCGATGGGCCAGAGCCGCCCGTACGGCGTCGACGACTCCAAGCACGAGACGCAGATCAACTACAACGTCGAGAAGTCGATGGGCGGCGGGTCCGGTTTCCAGACCGGGTCGACGTTCAAGCCGATCGTCGCGGCGGCGGCCCTGGAGGCCGGCATCGCGCCGAACCAGAGCTACACGACGGACTACAGCATCCCGTGGCCGGCGATGAAGGACTGCAACGGCGGCAAGTTCCCGTCGACCGAGACGCTGCACAACGACAGCCCGAACCTCAAGGGCCAGTTCGACATGAAGACGGCGATGGCGCAGTCGGTCAACACCTACTTCGCGAAGCTGGAGGCCGACGCCGGGCTGTGCTCCGTCGCCCAGATGACCAACAAGCTGGGCATCACGGCGCAGGCCGGTGGCGAGAAGCTCCAGGTCGTGCCGTCGATGACGCTGGGCAGCAACTCCCTGACCCCGCTGGAGATGGCGAACGTGTACGCGACGTTCGCCGCGCACGGCACCTACTGCAAGCCGACCGCGATCACCTCGGTGACCGGCCCGGACGGCAAGCAGCTGGCGGTGCCGGGCGCGAACTGCACCTCGGTGATGTCCTCCGACACGGCCGACACCGTCACCACGATGCTCAAGGGCGTGGTCGAGGACGGCACCGGCAAGCCGGCCGGTCTCGACGGCCGTGACAGCGCGGGCAAGACGGGCACCACGAACGGCAGCCGCCAGGTGTGGTTCGTGGGGTACACCCCCGAGATGGCGGGCGCGACGGTCGTCAGTGACACGGCCGTCCAGAAGCCGCTGGACGGGCAGCGGATCGGCGGCAAGACCGTCGACCAGGCCTTCGGCGGCACCCTGGCCGGGCCGATCTGGAGCGGTGCCATGGACGGCGCGCTGAGTGGCGTGCCGGCGGGCACGCTGACGACGGTGCCGCTGCCGTAACGGCGGACTGCTGCGGCAACGGATTGTCGCGGCGACGGATTGTCGCGGCCCCGCCGCTCACCCGTACCGGGGGAGCGGCGGGGCCTTTCCGTTTGTTACGCGTGGGTGGCCTCGTAGTCGGGGGCTGCTGCGGCGGCCTGGGGTTCCGGTACCTTCGGGCGCAACGCGTACGTCAGGACGGCCAGGCCGGCGAAGATCCCTGCCGCGACGGCACCGGTGACGTGCAGCGCTGTGGTGAACGCCTCCCGCGCGGTGTGCAGGAGGTCCGTGGCTTGGCCGGCCGGAAGGTGCTCGGCGGCGGCGACCGCGCCTGCGAGGGAGTCGGACGTGCCGTGTGTCCGGGCGTGGTAGACCGCCGCGGCCAGCGCGCCGAGGAGCGCGAAGCCCAGCGAGCCGCCGAAGTAGTTGCCGGTCTCCGACATCGCCGCGGCCGATCCGGCGCGCTCCGGCGGGACGGAGCCCATGACGAGCCCGGTACCGAGCGCGAACAGAGGGCCGGTGCCGAGCGCCAGGACGGCGACGCCGGTGACGACCAGCGGCAGGCTGCCGGGGCCGTCCACGGCCGTCAGCAGCAGCCCGCCGAGCGCGGAGAGCGCCAGCCCGCCGGCGATCGCGGTCGGCTGGCTCACCCGCCGGGCCAGGAGCGGCGAGGCCATCGTGCCCACTGCCACGGCCAGGCCCATCGGGGCGAACAGCACGGCGGACGCGAGCGGCGAGTGGCCGAGGACGCTCTGAAGGTACTGCGTCACCAGCAGGCCCGTCCCGGCCATGGCGACGCCGGCGAACACCAGTGCGACGAGGATGGCCGTGAACGGGCGGCTGCGCAGCAGGCGGAGGTCCAACAGTGGTGTGTCCAGGCGCAGTTGGCGCCGTACGAACAGTGTGCCGATCGCCGCGCCCACGGCCAGGGCCGCAGACGGCACGGCGGGCGCGCTCCCGGCCGCCAGCTGCTTGAGCCCGTAGACCACCAGGAGCACCGCCACCAGCGACAGCCCCACGCTGGTGAGGTCCAGCCGCCCCGACCGGTCGCCGCGGAACTCCGGCAGCAGGAACGGCCCGGTCAGCAGCAGCACCGCCATCGCCGGCACGGCGGCCAGGAACACCGATCCCCACCAGAAGTGCTGGAGCAGGAACCCGGCGAGCACCGGCCCGAGCGCGCCCCCGGCGAACTGGCAGGTCGCCCACACCGCGATGGCCCGCCCGCGCTGCCGCCCGTCCCGGAACAGGTTGGTGATCAGCGCGAGCGTGGACGGCGCCAGCGTCGCCCCGGCGACGCCGAGC
Source organism: Streptomyces sp. SP17BM10 (assembly GCF_036322405.1). Taxonomy (NCBI): domain Bacteria; kingdom Bacillati; phylum Actinomycetota; class Actinomycetes; order Kitasatosporales; family Streptomycetaceae; genus Streptomyces; species Streptomyces sp. SP17BM10. Next base: position 162,821 of record NZ_JAQYXB010000576.1, read on the forward strand.
AGCGCCCGGACGACGATCAGCACCAGCGGGTCCGTGGCGAAGGCCGCCACGACCGACAGCACCGCGAACGCCGCGGCGCCGGTGAGCAGCAGCCGCCGGCGGCCGATCCGGTCACCGAGGGTGCCCATCGTGATGACCAGGGCGGCCACCGTGAGCCCGTAGCCGTCACTGATCCACAGCTGCTGGACGTTGGTGGCACCCAGGTCCGCGCTCAGCCGCGGGAGGGCGAGCAGCAGCGCCGTCACGTCCATCGCGACCAGCAGGGTGGGCAGCATCAGGACGGCCAGGGCCGGCCATGCCCGTTCGACTCGCATCTTCGTAACCTCCGGATCTCCGTACGTTGCGCAGGCTGGTCGGAGCCGGGGGAGCGTTCTTGACGCCCGTCGACGCCCGTGGGCCGTGCGGCGGGAAAAAAGTCGTGGGAAATTTCTCCGGGGAACGTCCCGAACGATGTCAAGACGGCGCCGGCGGCTCCGACCAACCGGTCGAGAGGGCCCCGCCGGGGTCCGCGCACCACGAGGAGCACGCGATGAAGTTCGTGATCGGCCTGCACATCAACCCGGCCGTGCTGGACGCGCTGACCGACGAGGAGAAGGCGGCGATCGGCGCCGGCCACGGCCGGTTCATCGAGGCGCTGAAGGAGTCCGGCGAGCTGATCGTCACCCAGGCGCTGGTGGACCCGTCCCAGGCGGCCGTGGTGACCGTCCGGGACGGGCAGCCGGTGGTGACCGACGGCCCGTTCCTGGAGGCCAAGGAGTTCCTCGGGGGCTTCTACCTCATCGACTGCGAGGACAAGGAGCGCGCGATCGAACTCGCGGCGCAGATCCCCGACGCCGCGATCCCGGGACTGGGGGTCGAGGTGCGCCAGGTCATGTTCTCCGACGGACACTTGGAGGCATGACCCACGGCAAGACGCGGGGAACGACCCCCGGAACGACCCCCGACCGTCCGCACGGCACTGCGGTGCACGAGTTCGAGGACCTGCTGCGTGAACTCGCGCCGCAGGTCCTCGGCACGCTGGTGCGGCGGCACGGACAGTTCGAGGGCTGCGAGGACGCCGTGCAGGAGGCCGTCCTCGCCGCCGCCGTGCAGTGGCCCGACGAGGGCGTGCCGGACAACCCCCGCGGCTGGCTGGTGACGGTCGCCTCCCGCCGCCTCGTCGACTGGATGCGCAGCGACCACGCGCGCCGCGAACGCGAGGCGGCGACGGCGTTCGAGGTGCGGGCCGAGGACGTTCCGGACACCGACGACACGCTCGTCCTGCTGTTCCTGTGCTGCCACCCGACCCTCACCGCGGCCTCCCAGACCGCCCTGACCCTGCGCGCGGTCGGCGGCCTGACCACCGCCGAGATCGCCCGCGCGTTCCTGGTCCCGGAGGCCACGCTCGCGGCCAGGATCAGCCGGGCCAAGCAGCGCATCAAGGCCGCCGGCAGTTCCTTCGCGCTCCCCGAGGGCGAGGAGCGCGAGGAGCGGCTGCGGGTGGTCCTGCACGTCCTCTACCTGATCTTCAACGAGGGCTACACCGCCTCTTCGGGCGCCGACCTCGTCCGCCCCGACCTCGCCCGCGAGGCGATCCGCCTGACCCGCACGGTGCACGCCCAGCTGCCCGGCGACCCCGAGGTCACCGGCCTGCTCGCCCTGATGCTCCTCACCCACGCCCGCCGCGAGGCCCGTACGACGTCCGCCGGTGACCTGGTCCCCCTCGCCGACCAGGACCGGACGGCCTGGGACCGCACCCTGCTCGACGAGGGCCTCGCCCGCGCCAAGGCATCCCTGGCCGGCCCCGCCCTCGGCCCGTACCAGCTCCAGTCCGCGATCGCCGCGACGCACGCGGCCGCCGCGACGGCCGAGGAGACCGACTGGCACCAGGTGTACGCGCTCTACCTGATCCTCGAACGCATCGCCCCCAACCCGATGGTCACCCTCAACCGCGCGATCGCCCTCGCCGAGACCGAAGGCCCCGAGGCGGGCCTGGCCCTCCTCGCCACCCTCGACGCCGACCCGAGGATGGCCGCCCACCACCGTCTCCTCTCCGTCCGCGCCCACCTCCTGGAACGCATCGGCGACACGACAGCGGCCCACGAGCACTACCGCCGCGCGGCCAGGGCCACGGCGAGCACCGCCGAACAGCGCTACCTGGAGTCGCGGGCGGCCCGGCTGCGGCCGTAGCTCCGCGGGCGGTATCGCCCGTTTCTTGGACTGGAGCCATCACAGGTGTGACAGGAACTGCTTCGTGGTGTCGATCCACGCCTGGTCGTGGTTGCCGTTGGCGCCCCCTCCCCATAGCACGATTCCGTCGGCTGTCTTGGCGCATGTCGTCAGTTCATATGCCCAGAGGTCCGCCGGTAGGTATTGGTCTGCGTTCTGGGTGTGTTCCGGGTACTCGGGCCACAGGAACGGGTAGACGGGCTTGTCCGGGGCGATCTGCTTGGCTTCGGAGAGGTCGCGGTCGAGCCTGCGCTGCCAGCTGTCTGAGTCGGGGGAGAAGGTGTAGAGATCGGGGAAGAAAGCGTCCTCGTGGTCGGCGAGGGTGCGCGCCAGCGGGTAGTACACCGGTTGGGTGTTACCGAGCAGGCCCCAGAAGCCGATCTGCTTGCCGGGCGCGGCCTCGTGGGTCCATTGCAGCAGGGTCGAGAGCTTCTGGAAGTGCCGCTGAGCCTCCTCGGGTGTGCCCTTGAGGTAGAGCGTTTCGTAGTCGAGCACGAGTGGCCCCGGGGCGCCGAGGTGTTGGCGGATCAGTTGCTGGTAGGCGTCCTTCGCGGGAAGGGCGAGTTCGGCTTTCGGGCCGCTGTGTGTCCCGCCCGGATCAGGCTGTCCGGACAGGGCGGCGACGGCGGATCCGTAGATGATGTCGGCCTTGACGACACCGATCTGCTCGAGGTCGAGGTTGGCGTAGAAGGTCGTGTCGTAGACCGTGAATCCCCCACGGGTGGGGCTGGCGACTGACGCTGATGGCGTGTGAGTGCCGGTGGTGCTCTGGAGCGGGGGCTGGGCGCCGCACGCGGTGAGCAGCAGGGCGCCGAGCGCCGCGGCGATGGTTCGCCCGGCCTGAGCGTGGTGGGTTCTTGTCCTGGGCATTCGGGTTCCATCCAGGTCTGGGTGGTGGCGGCTGCGCCGACGCGCGTGGAGTGGCCAGGCGACAGAGTGGTGGCGGCATGCGGTGATGCGCGGTTCCGCGCGGGCCGACGGTAGGGCCGGTTCCGGGGGATTTCTTGTGGACCTCGACGGCGGGCGGTCTGGTTCCGGGGACGGGGGCCGCGTGCGCGGTGGGGCTGAAAGGCGTGTCGCCCTGGTGCCGCGGTTGCCGACGGCGGTCGGGCTGGGGTGCTGAGGGGGCTGCCGGGTCTGAAGGCCGGCAGCCCCCTCAGCTCTTGCGAGCGGGCCTTGGTGTTCGCGCAGGGGCTGGTGCCTGGTCAGCTGCTGTGCTTGGCGAGGAAGTCGGTGATGAGGTTCTGCCATTCCTCGGGGCGCTCGACCATGGGCAGGTGGCCGGTGGGGATCTCGGCGAGCTGGGCGCCGGGGATGTTCTCGGCAAGCTCGCGGTGCAGGACGGGCGGGACGAGGTGGTCGGCGGTGGTGGAGATGACCAGGGTGGGGACGCGGATACCGGCGAGGTCGTCGCGGACGTCGATCCGGGCGGCGAGGTCGGCCTGCTCGACGGTGCCGTCGGCGATGTCGGCGGCGGCGTAGGTGATGACCTGCTCCAGCTGCTCGGCTGGCATGGCCTCGATGGCCTGGGGGCTGAGGGCGTGGGGGAAGAGGAACTCGCTGACCAGGCGGCGGTCGCCGGTGGCGGCGAGCTTGCCCCAAACCCTGAGGGTCAGTGCCTGCTGGTTGTTGGGGTGGGCCATGGTGGCGGTCAGGACGAGGGCGGTGACGCGCTCGGGGTGGCGGGCGGCGGCGCGGATGGCGACCGGGCCACCGAGGGAGTAGCCGTGCAGGGCGAAGGTGTCCAGGCCCTCGGCGACGGCGGCAGCGACGAGCTGGTCGGCGATCTCGTCGATGTCGAGGGGGGCGGTGGCGCGGGGGGTGTCGCCGCTGCCCGGGTAGTCGACGCCGACCACCGTGTGGTGGGCGGCCAGGCCCTCCAGGATCGGGCCGTAGGTGCCAGCGACGCTGCTGCCGGCGCCGTGGGCCAGGACAAGGCCGGGGCCGGAGCCCAGGCGGGTGCGGGCGAAGGTCGCTTCGGGGAGGTTGCGTGCGGACATGAGTGATCGGTCCTTCCGAGTGGTGGTGATCAACGGGGGTCGGCGGCGGTGGCCCGAGTGCGCTGCTGCCACCAGCGGCGGATCTGTTCGAGTGAGGGCAGCAGGGCGCGGCCGTCCGCGGTGAGGGTGTAGGTGGCGGGGCCGGGCGGGAGCTGGGCGTGGGTGACGAGCCCGGCGTCAACCAGTTCGCGCAGCCGGTCGGCGAGCATCTTGCTGCTGATCGAGCCGATCGCCGCGTGCAGTTCTCCGAACCGGGCGGGGCGGGTGGCCAGAGTGTGCAGGATGATCCCGTTCCACTTCTGGCCCAGCACCGCGAATGCGGAGGCCAGGTCCACATCCGCCGTCGGTACGGGGAGGTTGGCCAGGGCCATCGGTTCGGCCTTCCGTCGTGTCGGTGCAGCTGATGCCAGGGCGTTGGGGGTCGGGTGGGCCGCAGTCGGCCGGGGGATGCCGGCTGCGGCCCCGGAGCCGTCTCGCCCGTTCCAGCGACGCGAGGCGGCGGCATGGAGGTCAGGGCATCAGGACGGCCTTGCCCTGGTTGCGGTGGGCTTCCAGGTCGGCTTGCGCCTCGGCCGCCTCCGCCAGGGGGTAGGTGCGCCAGACGGGCACGGTGAGCTTCCCGGCGGCGGCCAGCTGCACCAGCTCGGGCAGGGACTCCCCGCCCTGCCCGGAGGTGCCGGCGCTGAAGCGCACGCCGTGCTGCGCGGCGGTCATGTCGGCGATGGTGATGACCTTGCCCGCGTCGCCGGTCAGGGCGACGGAGTCGGCGAGCAGGCCGGCGCCGGAGGTGTCGAACACGAAGTCCACGCCGCCCGGGGCCGCGGACTTCACGCGCTCCGCCCAGCCGTCGCCGTAGAGGACGGCGGTGGCGCCGAGGGCGATGACACGCTCCAGGTCGCGCTCGGCGGCGGTGCCGATGACGGCGATGCCGCGAGCGGCGGCCAGCTGCACCGCGATGACGCCCACGCTGCCGGCGGCGCCGTGGATGAGCAGGGTCTGGCCCGCCTGCACGCCCAACTGGTCCAGGACCCGGGCCGCGGTCTGGCCGACCGTGACCAGCGAGGCGGCGACCTCCCAGGACAGGGACTCCGGCTTGGCCACCGGCCGCTCCAGCAGGGCGTACTCGGCGTAGCTGCCGCCCACGGTGGCGCCGAGGACCTCGTCCCCCACCGTCGCGTCGGCTCCCGCGCCGACGGTGTCGACGACACCGGCCGCGTCCAGGCCGGGGATCACCGGGAAGTCGGCCGGGACCATGCGGGCCATCAGGCCGGACCGGATCTTCATGTCGAGCGGGTTCACGGAGGCGGCCTTGACCTTGATCCGGACCTGGCCGGGGCCCGGCTCCGGCGGGGTGACCTCCGACAGCCGTAGCACCTCGGGCGCGCCGTACTCGGAGAAAGTGATCGCTTTGGACATCGAAGGCTCCAGGGGAGAGGACGCGGATGCGAAGTGATCCACATCACAAGAGTGGGGTCGGGGAGGGTGGAACGCCCGGCAGCAGCGGGTCGCGGGCCCCGGGCTGCGCGGTCAGCCGGCGAGAGCGGGGTAGTCGGTGTACCCGCGGTGGTCGCCGCCGTAGAAGGTGCTCGGGTCCGGGGTGTTGAACGGGCCGCCGGCCGCCAGGCGGGCGGGAAGGTCGGGGTTGGCCAGGAACAGCGCCCCGTAGGCGATCATGTCCGCAGTCCCGTCCTCGATCAGCTTCAGTGCCTCGGGCCCGGTGACGTCGGGGTGGGTGAAGGGGTTGAGGAGGAACGTGCCGGGCCAGGCCTTGCGCAGCCGCGCGGTCAGGTCGCGGTCCGGGCCCTCCATCAGGTGCAGGTAGGCCAGGTCCAGGCCCGCGATCCGCTCGATCAGTGCCTGGTAGGTCTCGGCCGGGTTGTCCTCGGCCATGTCGTTGTAGGGGTTGCCGGGCGAGATCCGCAGTCCGACCCGGTGGCCGCCGATCGTCTCGGCCACGGCCGTTGCGACCTCGACGGCGAAGCGGATCCGGCCCTCGACCTCGCCGCCCCAGGCGTCGGTGCGCCGGTTGGTGTTCGGGGCGAGGAACTGGTGGATCAGGTATCCGTTGGCGCCGTGGAGCTCCACGCCGTCGAACCCGGCCTCGATGGCGTTGTGCGCCGCGTTCGCGAAGTCGGCGATCGTCTGCCGGATCTCCGCCTCGCTCAGCTCCTTGGGCGTGACGAAGTCCTTCGGCCCCTCGTGGGTGAAGACCTGCCCCTTGGCGGCCACCGCGGACGGCGCGACCGGGACCACGCCGTCGGGCAGCAGGCTGGGGTGGCCGATCCGGCCGGTGTGCATCAGCTGCGCGAAGATCACCCCGCCCTCGCGGTGCACCGCATCGGTCACCGTCCGCCACGCCGCCACCTGCCCGGCTGAATGCAGCCCGGGGGTGTTCGGGTAGCCCTGGCCGACCGCCGAGGGCTGGATGCCCTCGGTGATGATCAGGCCGGCGGTGGCGCGCTGCGCGTAGTACGTCGCCATCAGTTCGGTGGGTTCGGCGCCGGGCCTGTAGGCGCGGCTGCGGGTCATCGGCGCCATCGCGACGCGGCTGGCCAGGCGGCGGTCGCCCAGGACGATCGGATCGAAAGCGGTGGTCATGATCAAAGCCCTTCGAGCTGTGGGTGCTGCAGCGGCCGGTGGCGGCCTCGGTTGGTGGGGTCCGATGCGACCCGACCGATTTACCTGTTCGAACAGTAAAACGCCCCAGCAGCATTCCGCAAAGGATGTGATGCGCATCACAGCAGCCTGCGATCCCCTTGTAAGGGGCGGCTTGTGCATGGAGGGCGAGAGAGCGAATCGGGAGATCCTGGACCGGAAGAGGTATCTTGTTTGAGCAACCTTCATCGCGAGGCAGGAGTGTCAGAGACCATGGCGGAGTCCGCAACCAGCAGCGAGGGCCACTCCCCGGCCTCGGCCGACGCCACCATCCCCCTGCCCTCAGCAGCCAGCGGAGGACCCATCAGTCACGCGATCTTCCGGGTGGCCCGCACCCACCGCATGATCGCCGGACACCTCCTGCGCCGCGTGGGCCTGCACCCCGGCCAGGAGCTGGTGATGATGCAGCTGTGGGAACTCGGCCCACAGCGGCAGGTCGACCTCGTCCGTCTGCTCGACTCCGACGCCGCCACCATGACCCGCACCATCCGCCGCCTCGAACACGCCGGCTTCGTCCGCCGCTCACCCTGCCCCGACGACAAACGCGCCTCCGTCATCGAGGCCACCGCCGCCAGCCATGCGCTGCGCAAGGAAGTCGAACAGCTGTGGCGCCAGCTCGAAGACGCCACCACCGGCGACACCACCGACGAGGAACAGGCCGCGGTCCTGCGCGCCCTGGAAGACATCGAGAAGCGACTCACCCGCACCGCCGCACAGCTCGGAACCTGACGGCGCACCACGGCGAAGAGCCGACCGACCCCCACTCCCGCAGGAGGCCGGCCGCCGACCGCTGGGCAAACCGTCGGTCGGCGACGGCGCGAGCGGGCGAAGCTGCGGCTGTACCTCGACGGCCAGGACGTCCCCGACCCGTGGAAGCAGCCCGAGGAGGCGTTCGCCGCCTGCGCCACGGTCGCGGAGGCTGGCGCCGACCGGCACCTGCCCGTCGACGTCGATCGGGTCTGATGCCTACCCGGCGTACAGCAGGCCCGGCTTCTTCGCCCCACTCACACCGCCACTGCCTCGTCATCGCCGAGCACGCCCTGGCGGCGGCGCAGGGACGGTGCGGGCGGCGACCTGAACACCTGGACGGTGTTGGGCCAGGTCAGAGCCAGGTCAGAGCGAGTTGGTGGGCATTGTGACAACGGGCGCGACCTTTCCGGCTGCGGCTACGGCACCGCGACGGTGGCGCCGCACTCGGGGCAGCGGTACGGGTGGCGTTCGGCGAGGGTGCGGCGGATCCAGTTGACGATCCAGGGGAAGGTGACGGTGGGCAGGTCCCTGGTGGCCTCCACCGTTCCGTGGGTGGGGCAACGGCCCTGCCGGGTCTGGGTTTCGGTAGGCATGGCGTGCTCCCGGGTGCGGGCTCCTACGTGCCGCGCGGCAGCCAGCTGAACCGGCGCAGCGCCACCACGAGGCCGGCGGCTCCCCAGGCGGCGACGATCAGCAGGTCGGTGCCGGCGAAGCCCGCGCCGGTGGTGTGCGGGTTGTAGGCGGTGAGCAGCGCTTCGACGAGGTGGTGGACGGGGAAGACGTCGCCGACGACGGTCAGCCAGTGGGAGGATCGACGTCGCGATGAAGACGCCGGAGATGAAGTACAGCGGCAGCATCACGGCCTGGGTGATGGGCTGGGCGGCGTCCTCGTTGCGGATGACGGACGTCAGCGCGTAGCCGAGGCAGCAGAACGAGACGGTGCCGACGATGACGGCCACCGCGAGGGCGGGCGCGGTGCGCGCGGGCACGTGGGCGCCGTACGCGGCCCAGCCGATCACCAGCAGCAGGACGGTGATGCCGATCGACACGACGATCGCGGTGAGCGTGCGGCCGGCGATGACGGCGGCGGCCGGGACGGGGGTGGCGCGGCGGCGTTTGAGGACGCCGGACTCGCGCTGGGCGGTCACCGAGATGACCAGGTTGACGAAGGACGCGGCGATGATGCCGAGGGTGATGATGCCCGGGACGTAGTACACCGAGGTGTCGATGGCGCCGCCGGAGACCTGGACGGTGTTGTTCTGACGGCCGAACACCGAGGCGAAGATGATCAGGAAGAGCACCGGGAGCGCGAGCGTGAAGAACCGCGACTGCGGGTTGCGGAGGAACGCGCGCAGGTCGTACGGGAATTGGTGCAGCGCGAGGCGTACGGCGTCGCGGGCGGAGCTGCGGGCCCGGGTGGCGGCCATCATGTGGCCTCCGAATGCCGTGGCGCCTCGGGGTGCAGTGCGTCCGTTCCCGGTTCGGTGAGCGCCAGGTAGACGTCTTCGAGGCTCGGGCGGCGGACCTCCAGGTCGGGCAGGTCGTGGCCTTCGTGCTCGGCCCAGGCGATCAGCGGCCCGAGCACGGCGAGCGGACGGGCGGAGCGCAGGAGGGTGTGGTCGGCGCCGCCGGTGCCGTCCGCACGGACGGCCACGAGGGCATCCCGCACGGGCCCCGGCAGTGCGGCCACGGAGGCCCCCGGCGGCAGCGTGAAGCTGATCTCGGCGGCGGCCCGCTGGCGTCCGCCGAGGGTGCCGGGCGGGCCGGAGGCGACGATCCGGCCCTCGGAGATCACCATGACGTGGTCGGCGAGGTGCTCGGCCTCGTCCATGAAGTGGGTGGTGAGGAAGACGGTTACGCCCAGTGAGCGGAGTCCGGCGATCATGTCCCAGGCGGCGCGGCGGGCGGACGGGTCGAAGCCGGTGGTGGGTTCGTCCAGGAACAGGAGTTCCGGGTCGCCGATGAGCGAGAGTGCCACGTCCAGGCGGCGCCGCTGGCCGCCGGAGAGGCGGGTGGCGGTGGCGTCGGCCTGACCGGCCAGGCCGACCAGCTCCATCGTCTCGTCGATCCCGCGCGGTGACGGGTAGTAGCCGGCGTAGAGCCGGAGGCACTCGGCGACGGTGAGGTCCCGCTCGGGCCGCGACTCCTGGAGGACGACGCCGATCCTGGCCCGCCACGGTGGCCCGGCGTGCGCCGGGTCCTCGCCGAGGACGGTCACGTCGCCGCCGGTGCGGCGGCGGTAGCCTTCGAGGATCTCGACGGTCGTGGTCTTCCCGGCGCCGTTCGGGCCGAGGAACGCGAACACCTCGCCGCGTCGGACCTCCAGGTCGATGCCGCGCACGGCCTCGAAGGAGTCGTAGCGCATGCGGAGGCCGGAGACGGTGATGACGGGATCGCCGGTGCCGGTCGAAGTACCCATGCTCAACCAAAGCGGTTACGGGCAGGCGCGCACGAACACCCACCTCTTGCCACTCTCAACGTATAGCGCAAGGGGGGCCTTGCGGCAAGGCCCCCCTCCTCCCGCAGACTTACCGCCTCAACGCCGAGAACTGCGGAAACGGGAGATTCACGAAGTGCGTGCGCGTTTGTCCTCCACCGATGCCACCTACCCCCTGTCCGGCGGCGTTTTCGACCTTCCCGAACGGCTCGCCCACAAGGCCGACCCGGCGCTGATCGCCCGCGACGAGGCGCACTTCGCCGCCATCGCGGAGAGCCTGGAGCAGACGATCGCCGAACTGACCGAGCGCCTCGAAGCGGTGCGCCGCGCGCCCGGCGGCCTCGGCCGGGGCGCGCTGGACCGGGACACCGAGGTCCACCGGCTCACCGGCCGGCTCCGCGCGCTGCGCCGCTTCGGCGCGGACCTGTGCCTCGGGCACGTCGTCGGCGCCGACGACGGCGAGCCCGTGTACATCGGGCGCCTCGGCCTGACCGACAGCGACGGCCGCCGCCTGCTCCTGGACTGGCGCGCCCCGGCCGCCGAACCGTTCTTCGCCGCCACCCACGCCAACCCGATGGGCCTCGCCAGCCGCCGCCGCTACCGCTGGACGCGCGGGCGGATCGGCGACTACTGGGACGAGGTGTTCACCGCCGACGGCCTCGACGGACGCGCCGCGCTCGACGACCAGTCCGCCTTCATCGCGAGCCTCGCCAGCAACCGTTCGGAGCGCATGCGCGACGTCCTCGCCACCATCCAGGCCGACCAGGACGCCATCATCCGCGCCGGATCCCGCGGCGCCCTCGTCGTCGACGGCGGCCCCGGCACCGGCAAGACCGTCGTCGCCCTGCACCGCTCCGCCTACCTGCTGTACTCCGACCCGCGCCTCGGGCACCGGCGCGGCGGCGTGCTGTTCGTCGGCCCGCACCAGCCGTACCTGGCGTACGTCTCCGACGTGCTCCCGAGCCTCGGCGAAGAGGGCGTGCGGACGTGCACCCTGCGCGACCTCGTGCCCGAGGGCGCCGCGGCCGGCACCGAGCCGGACCCCGAGGTCGCCCGCCTCAAGTCGTCGGCGGACCTGGTCAAGGCCGTCGAGAAGGCCGTCGCGATCTACGAGGAGCCGCCCACCGAGGGCATGACGGTCGAGACCTACTGGGACGACCTCTGGCTGAGCGCCGACGACTGGGCCGAGGCCTTCGCCGCGCCCGAACCCGGCACCCCGCACAACGAGGCGCGCGAGCAGATCTGGGAGGAACTCGTCCGGATCCTCCTCGACAAGACGGACGCCACGGAGGACGACGAGGACGAGGCCGGGTTCTCCCCGGCGGTGTTCCGCCGCTCGCTGCGCCAGAACAAGGACCTCGTCACCGCCCTCAACCGCGCCTGGCCGATGCTCGACGCCACCGACCTCGTCGGCGACCTCTGGACCGTGCCCGCCTACCTGCGCCTGTGTGCGCCCTGGCTCGCCCCGGAGGACGTGAAACGGCTCCGGCGCGCCGACGCCCAGGCCTGGACGGTCTCCGACCTCCCGCTCCTCGACGCCGCCCGCCGGCGTCTCGGCGACCGCGAGGCCGCCGGCCGCCGGCGCCGCCACGAGGCCGCGCTCGCCGCCGAACGCGCGCGCATGGCCGACGTCATCGACCACATCCTCGAAGCCGACGAGGACGGCGAGGGCGCCGTCACCATGCTGCGCGGGCAGGACCTGCGCGACAGCCTCGTCGACGTCGACGCCGCCGAGCCCGTCGCCGACCCGGAGCCGTACGCCGGCCCGTTCGCGCACATCGTCGTCGACGAGGCGCAGGAACTCACCGACGCCGAGTGGCAGATGCTGCTCCTGCGCTGCCCGTCCCGCAGCTTCACGATCGTCGGCGACCGCGCCCAGGCCCGGCACGGCTTCACCGAGCCGTGGCGCGAACGGCTGGAGCGCGCCGGGCTCGACCGGATCGAGGTGGCCTCGCTCGGCGTCAACTACCGGACGCCGGAAGAGGTCATGGCCGAGGCCGAGCCGGTGATCCGGGCGGCGCTGCCGGACGCCAACGTGCCGACGTCCATCCGCAGCAGCGGGATCCCCGTCGTGCACGGGGGCGTCGGGGAGCTGGAGTCCGTCCTCGAGGCCTGGCTGACCGAGCACGCCGAGGGCGTCGCGTGCGTGATCGGGGATCCCTCGTTCGAGGAGCGGCCGCGGGTGCGGTCGTTGACGCCGGAGCTGTCGAAGGGGCTGGAGTTCGACCTGGTCGTCCTCGTCGACCCGCAGGCGTTCGGGGACGGGATCGAGGGCGCCGTCGACCGCTACGTCGCGATGACGCGGGCGACGCAGCGGCTGGTGGTGCTGACGAGCTCCTGACTCCTCCTCACGTCCCGCTCACGAGCTGCCGACGTCCGCGGGATCGACCGGGACGTCCTGCCGCGGCCCGTCGTCGTGCGACGCGACCTCGGTCGGCATCCGCAGCAGCGCGGAGGCCATCGAGGCCGCGGCGTCCGACGGGCTGTCACCGACGCCGACCATCAGCGCCGTCAGCTGGGCGAGCAGACAGCTCTCGGCGTTCCACGGGGACAGGAGGTAGCCGCCCAGTTCGAGGGTGACCAGGCCGTGCACGGCGGACCACATCTGGTGGGCGACGAGCCCGGGGTCCGTCGCCCGGAACCGGCCCGCCTCGATGCAGCGGGCGGCGCTCTCCACCACGCCCGTCAGCGTGTAGCGGCCGTGCCGCCGGTCCTCCTCGCCCACCGAGAACCCGCCCAGCAGCGCCCCGCCGAACATCACCCCGTACAGGTGCGGGTTGTCGAGCGCGTTGCAGCGGTAGGCGAAGCCGAGGACGGCGAGGTCGGCGACCGGGTCCGCCGTGCGGTGGACCCGGTCGAAGTGCCGCTGCAGCCGGGCGAATCCCTCGTGGACGGTCGCGCGCACCAGGCCGTTCATCCCGCCGAAGTGCGTGTAGAGGGCCATCGTCGAGCTCCCCGCCTCGGCGGCGATCCGCCGGGCCGACAGCGCCTTCGGACCCTCCTCGGTGAGGAGGCGGGCGGCGATGTCGAGCAGGGCCGGACGGGCGGCGGGATCGCGGCGGCGGGGGCTCATCGGCGTGTGGTCTCCAGGGGTCGTCCTCAGGCCTCAGGGCTCTGCGGAGGGGGCCGGGCGGGCTCTGCGGCGCACCCGGGGGCGGCGGATCATCAGCAGGACGGCCGCCGGCAGCAGGACGGCGTCGACGACGAGCAGGGCGGCGTTCCAGACGCCGTCGATGTCGTGCGCGTGGCCGGACGCGGCCCCGGTGTCGCCCTGCGGGCCGGTGGCGGGGGCGCCGACGGAGAAACCGGTGACGCCCGAGGTCTCCTCGCCCGAAGTCAGGGCGAGCCGGTAGGTGACGACGTAGGCGCCCGGCCGGGAGATCGTGACGGGTGTGATCACGCGCTGCCCGTCGAGCCGCGGTGTGCCGCTGTCGACGGCCGTGCCGTCGGTGTCGGTCACCCGCACGAAGACGGACTTCGTGCGGAGCTCGTCGCCGAACGCCAGCACCACCTCGGCGGGCGGGGAACCCACGCTGGTGCCGTCGGCGGGCGTGACCGTGTCGAGCCGCAGCGGTTTGGAGGAGCTCAGCCAGGCGACGGCCAGGAGCAGCAGCACCAGGACGGCGAGGCCGGCGGCCATCCGCCGCTGGAACGCGCGCGTCGCGCTCGGCTTCCGGGTCCTCCGTGCTCTCCCCAGGGAGTGCTGGGCGAGCGTCATGCGCCCGTCGGGGCCAGCGGCCGGTGCTCGACGGCGTGGCAGCTGCACGTCATCTCGTGCGCCTCCTCCGGGCTGGGCCGCAGGTGGAGGTACATCGCCACGACCATCGGGATGAACACGATCGTGTTGTAGAAGAGGTGCAACTCGACTCGGGCGAAGACCAGTTGGAGGATACTCGTCGGCGCGGCGCGGCCGAAGAGGAAGTGGCCGGTCTGGGCCTGGAGGAGCAGCAACAGGTGCTCGATGTGGTGCCAGAACTGGATGCCCAGGGAGATGTTCCACCAGGTCCGCGCCCGCCCGACGAAGCCGGGGCGCAGGAGGAACAGGCCGATCAGCATGACGATCGCGTAGCCGTAGTGCAGCCATTCCGAGGTGATCAGCCACGGGTAGAACTCCCCGAGGACCCCGCGGGCCTTCGGGACGGGTCGGCCGAGGCCCCAGATCTGGTAGGCCTGGACGAGGTGTTCCGTCCAGTGGCCGATGACGACGATCAGGAACAGGTTGAGCAGGGCCCGGTGGTGCTGGACCACTTTCGTCCTCATGGGTCCTCCCGGTGGGGCGGATGCGTAGGGGCGGGGTTACCGTCGTGCGGCGGGGCCTGTGCCACGCCGGTACACCACCCTGCCAAATGCCGGGATCCGCATCCGTCTTCGAGCTTGCGCACTTGGCGTGCGGGGGCGCCGCGGGGCGCGCCCCGGGGCACCGCACGATCGGAGAAGGCGGGGCAACTCGGCCGGGACATACTGAAGTTCGTTGATCGCACGGTTCGGTGCGGCGTGGCTCCGGCGGTACGTCGGATTGCCGGCGCCCCGGTGACGAGACCAGGACGGACGGACACAGGATGGCGGACCCGCAGGACGTGATCGCGGCGCTGAGCGCCGAGGGCGGCGAGATCGACCGACTCGTCGCGGACCTGGACGAGGAGCAGTGGCGGTTGCCGACGCCGGCGCCCGGGTGGACGATCGCCCACCAGGTGGCCCACCTGGCGGCGACCTTCAAGATGGCCGGGACCGCGGCCGCGGCGCCGGACGCGTTCCGGGCGATCGTGTCGCGGATCGGCGGGGACTTCGACGGGGCGGTGCAGACCGCGCTGCTGCCGTACCTCGCGGAGCCGCCGGAGCGGCTGTACGCGCTGTGGCAGGCCGAACGGGCCGCCGCCGAGAAGGCGTTGGCGGAGGTGCCGGCCGGGGAGCTGGTGCCGTGGCTGGTGCGGCCGATCCCGGCCCCGGTGCTGGCGGCGGCGGGGATGATGGAGCTGTTCGGGCACGGGCAGGACATCGCGGACGCGCTCGGCGTGGACCGCCCGCGCACCGACCGGCTCCGGCCGCTGGTCGAATTCGCCGTCCGGGTATGGGACTTCGGGTACCAGGCGCGGAAGCTGCCGACGCCGGACCAGGAGTTCCGCTTCGAGATCACGGCGCCCTCCGGCGCGCTCTGGGCGTACGGCCCGGTCGACGCGACGGACCGGGTGAGCGGGCCCGCCGAGGACTTCTGCCTGCTGGTCACCCGCCGCCGCCACCCCGACGACCTGGCGGTGACCGCCAGCGGCGCCGACGCCGAGGCGTGGCTCGAGATCGCCCAGGCCTACCGCGGCCCGGCCGGCGAGGGCCGCACCCCGGGACAGTTCGCCAGGTAGGGCGCCGCCGGCCCCCACTCCGTACCGACCACCGAGGAGATCCGCCATGCCCGAGCTCACCTCCGACCAGGCCGCCGCCGTCGAGGTCCCGCAGCGCATCGTCGCCGCGTGGGCCGAACACGACCACGACGCCTTCGCCGACCTCTTCACCGAGGACGCCCACCTGATCCTCGCGGGGGACGTCTTCCTGCAGGGCCGCGAGGCCATCCGCACGTTCATGGCCCAGGCCTACGCGGGCCCGTTCAAGGGCACCCGGGTGACCGGAGATCCGCTGGCCGCCAAGTTCCACGGACCCGACTTCGCCCTCGTGGTCACCCAGGGCGGCGTCCTCGCCCCGGGCGAGACCGAGGTCGCCCGCGAGCGCGCGATCCGCGCGACGTGGATGCTGGCCCGCGAGGACGGCGGCGAGTGGCGCGTCGCCGGGTACCAGAACACCCCGATCCACGCGGGCTAGCGGCACCGGAACGGCTCTGGACGGTCCGCCGACGGGAAGTCGGCGGACCGTCCTGCGTTTGTCGGCCGCCCGGGGCGGCCGGAACGGCCAGGACGGTCGGCGCGCATCTCCACCGTGCGTTCCCCGAGCCGGGCATCACCAGGAGGTCGGCGCCGCGGGACGCGGCTGAGCGGGACGAAAGGGAGACGCGCCGCTCCGTGACGGTCGGCCCGTGCAGGCGGCGACCTCCTCCAGGCGGCGGGCCAGGTACTTGCGTTCGGTGTCGGTGGTGGCCAGGTCGTGGGCGAGGCGGTAGGCGTGGGCGGCCTCGTCCCAGCGTTCGAGGCGGCGCAGGAGGTCGGCGCGGACGGCCGGCAGGAGGTGGTAGCCGCTGAGCTCGCGGCCGGCGGCGAGCTCGTCGACCAGGGCCAGGCCGGCCGCGGGGCCCTCGGCCATCGCGACGGCCACGGCACGGTTGAGCTCGACGACGGGGGACGCGGCGAGGCTCGCGAGGCGGGCGTAGAGGTGGGCGATCGCGGACCAGTCGGTGTCCGCGTCGGAGGCGGCGGTGGCGTGGCAGGCGGCGATGGTGGCCTGGAGCTGGTAGTGGCCGACCTCGCCGAGGTCCAGGGCCGACTCCAGCAGGGCGACGCCCTCGTCGATCTCCTCGCGGCGCCAGCGGGAGCGGTCCTGGTCGGCGAGCGGGACGAGTTCCCCGTCGGGGTTCACCCGGGTGTCCCGGCGGGCGTGGTGGAGCAGCATGAGGGCGCCGAGGCCCAGCACCTCGGGCTGGTCGGGCATCAGGCGGGCGAGGAGGCGGACGAGTCGGATCGCCTCGCCGCAGAGGTCGGGGCGCAGCAGGTCGGCGCCGGTGGAGGCGGCGTAGCCCTCGTTGAAGAGCAGGTAGAGGACGGCGAGGACGCCGGGCAGGCGCTGCGGGAGGAGTTCCTTGCCGGGCACCTGGTAGGGGATGCCGGAGTGGCGGATCTTCTCCTTGCCGCGCACGAGTCGCTTGGCCATGGTCTGTTCGGAGACCAGGCAGGCGCGGGCGATCTCGGCGGTGGTGAGGCCGGCGAGGGTGCGCAGGGTGAGGGCGACGCGGGAGACGAGCGGCAGCGCCGGGTGGCAGCAGGTGAAGATGAGCCGCAGGCGGTCGTCGGTGATGTCGTTGGGCTCGGCGGGGGCCCGTTCCTCCTCGTGGCGCAGGTCGACGGCGATCTGCTGGAGCTTGACGGCCTCGACCTTGCGGCGGCGCAGCCGGTCGATGGCGCGGTTGCGCGCGGTGGTGACGATCCAGGCGCCGGGCCGGGCGGGCACGCCGTCCTGCGGCCAGCGGGCGAGGGCCTGGGCGAAGGCCTCCTGGGCGCATTCCTCGGCGAGGTCCCAGTCGCCGGTGGTGCGGATCAGCGTCGCGACCACCCGGGCCCATTCGGCCCGGAAGGTGGCCGCGACGGCGGACTCGACGTCCACGCTCAGCCGCGGAAGGGGCGGATCTCGATCACGCCGTACTCGGCCACGGGGTGGCGGGCGGCGATCTCGACGGCCTCGTCGAGGTCCGCGCAGTCGATGATGTCGTAGCCCGCGATGACCTCCTTGGTCTCCGCGAAGGGGCCGTCGCCGAGCACGACCTCGCCGCCGCGCAGGCGGACGGTGGTGGCGGCGTGGTAGGGGCTCAGCTCGTCGCCGTGCAGGCGGATGCCGGCCGCGTCGAGCTCGTCGGCCCAGGGCATCGGCTCGTCGGGCTCGACCGGCTTCTGCGGCTCGCCCTCGTAGGCGGCCTTGTCGACACAGACGAAGAGCATGAACTTCATGGCTCCAACTCCCAGTTGACGGATGCGCGGCAAACCGATTCTAGGGTGGAACCGGTACCGGCCGCCCGGTGATCGGACCGGGCGGCCGGAACGGACCGTCCGTCACCGCACTCCCACGACGAACAGGGGGAGCGGTTCTGGACAGGGGGGAACCGCGTTCAGCTCAGGCCCTTGGTGGCGAGCTCGCGCACCACCGTCCAGGCCGCGGCGCCGAAGTCGCCGACCGCGGTGCGGTTGACGTTCTTGATCGTGTCGCAGGCCTGGTGGAAGCACGGGTCGTTCTCCTGGCCCGCCGTGCCGCCGTACTTGGTGGCCTGGTCCGCGGTCTTGACCTCGGCCGCGCCGCCGAACAGGCCGCTGGTGGGGACGCCGGCGTTCATCAGCGGCCCGTAGTCGGCGTCGCCGTCGAACGTCGTGGGCGGGTGCGGGTCGGTGGCCATGCCGCGCGCGGCGAACGCGTCGGTGAACAGCTTCGTGATCTTGTCGGACCCGGCCGGCCCGGTGCCGTCGAAGACGTAGCGGGTGTAGTTCGGCGAGCCGATCGAGTCCAGGTGGACGGCCGCGAGGATCTTGGCCACCCCGGCCGGGCCGATCGTGTCGACGTAGTGGAGCGAGCCCTGGAGCCCGACCGCGCCGCTGGCGTCGCGGAAGGCGCGGGTCTCCTCGGCGCCGAAGAACGCGAAGCGGACCTTGTAGTGCGGCGGCACGCGCAGGTGCGCGAGCTGCCGCGCGATCTCCAGGGCCGCCGCCACGCCGGTGCCGTTCTCGTTGATCCCGGGGCCGCTGGGCAGGGCGTCGAGCTCGGCGTGCACGAGCACGACGTGGTTCGGGTCGCCGCCGCGCGTCTCCGCGATGATGTTGCGGGTCGGCGCGTCGGGGTTCTGCTCGGTCCTGGTCACCAGGTGGACGGTCGCGCCGGTGCTCGACGTGGCCGCCTGGTAGAGGGCGAGTCCGCTCGCGTAGTCGAGGCCCACCACCGGGATGCCGGTGGGCCCGCCGATCGTGCCGGTCAGCGGGCCGTCACGGCCGGGCTGGCCCTCGTTGAACATCATCACGGCCTTGTAGCCGGCCGCCTGCGCGTTGGCCGTCTTCGGCGCGAAGCCGCAGCCGCCGCGCTGGATCAGCGCGATCCGGACGGCTCCGGCGGGCACCGGGGGGAAGTCCCCGGGGGCGCAGCCGGAGGCCGAACTCGGCTGGGGCGTCGGCGGGACGACCACGTTGGTCGTCGGCACCACGGTGCCCGTCACGTCCGCGCTGCCCGAGTAGACGAACGTGTCGGCCTTGATGGTGACGGCGTTGGGTGAGACCTCGGTCAGTGCGGCGGGGCCCAGTTCCCGGTAGTACGGGATGGTGAACCGCTGTTCCTGGACGTCGTAGCCGGAGTGGCGCAGGGTGCGCTCCACGTAGTCGGCGGCGGCGTCGTACCCGGCGGTGCCCGAGGCGCGCAGGCCGGCGTTGTGGTCGGCTATTCGCTGGAGGGCGCGGACGTGGGTCATGATGCCGCGCGTCGTGACGCCCTTGGCGAGGGCCAGGTCGGGAGGGTCGCCGCCGTCGTCGGCGCTCGCGGGCGTGGCCGCGCCCGCGAGCGCCATCGCCGTCAACAGGGTGGTGAGCAGGGCGGTCCATCTTCGCAAGGGGTTCCTCCTGGGAACGGGTGTGTGGGAGAGGTCGCCAGGCGCGCCGACTCGTTCGCGATCGGCTACTTGTAGGCGAGCGCCTGGAGTTCGAAGAGTTCCGCGTACAGGCCGTCGGCCTTCATGAGGGAGGCGTGGTCGCCGGTCTCGACGACGCGGCCGTCGCGGACGACGACGATCAGGTCCGCCATGCGCACGGTGGAGAAGCGGTGCGAGACGAGGAGCGTGATCGCGCCGGTGGACGCGCCGAGGGTGCGGGCCTGGGTCGCGTAGCGCTCGAAGAGGTGGTGCTCGGCCTCGGGGTCGAGCGCGGAGGTGGGTTCGTCGAGGACCAGGAGCAGCGGGGCCTCGCGCATCAGGGCCCGGCCGAGGGCGAGCTTCTGCCACTGGCCGCCGGAGAGTTCGGCGCCCTCGGTCCAGCTGGTGCCGAGCTGGGTGTCCAGGCCGTCGGACAACTGGCCGACGACGTCGGTGGCGTGGGCCTTGTCGAGCGCCTCGCGGACGGCCGCGTCGTCGTCGAGCCGGGGCAGGTCGCCGACGCCGACCGTGTGGCGGGCGGGCAGCTCGAAGCGGACGAAGTCCTGGAAGCCGGCGGCGATCCGCTCGCGCCACTCCTCGGTGGGCAGTTCGCGCAGGTCGGTGCCGTCGAGCAGGATGCGGCCGCGGGTGGGGCGGTAGAGGCCGCACAGGAGCTTGACGAGGGTGCTCTTGCCGGCGCCGTTCTCGCCGATGACGGCGACGGTGGAGCCGGCCGGCAGGGCGAGCGAGACGCCGGTCAGCGCCGGGGCGTCGGTGCCGGGGTAGGCGAAGTCGACGTCGTCCAGCCGGATGCCGCGGGTGAAGCGCTCCGGGGGCGCCTGCCGCGCGGCGGGGGTGTCGGCGGGGGCGACGAGGTCGCGCATGGTGTCCATGCGGCGCAGCGTGCCGGTCATCCGCTGGAGGTCGCCGAGGAGGTTGACGGCCGCGGCGACCTGCCGGTTGACCTGGGTGGCGAGCGAGATGACGAGGACGACGTCGCCCACGCCGTGGCGCCCGGAGACGGCCTCGCGGATCACCAGGATCATGGCGCCCATGTAGGCGAGGCCGAAGACGCTCTGGCCGCCGGCGCGGACGGCGGCGGCGCGGGTGTTGGCGCGCCACAGGCCGCGGCTGGTGGTGTCCCACAGTTCGGCGTGGCGGCGGCGCAGTTCGCCGCTCATCCGGAAGACCCGCAGTTCGCCTGCGTAGCGGGCGTTGGCGGAGAGACGGAAGAGGTTGAGCGCGATGCGGGTGGGTTCGGCGGTGGCGGTCCTGGCGCGGTCGGTGACGGCCTCGGCCTTGCGGCCGGCGATCAGCGGCGGGACGGCGGCCAGCGGCAGCAGCAGGAGCAGCGGGTTGAGCCGGGCGAGCAGGACGGCGGTGAACACCACGGCGAGGATCAGCCCGAACAGGCTGAACAGGGCCTGGAAGGCGTTCGGGAAGCGCCGGCTCTCGGGCTGGAGGACGGTCACCAGGTCGGCGTAGTCGGAGCGTTCGTGGTGCTCGATGCCCTCGGAGCCGTTGGACAGGGTGATCAGGTCCTCGACGAAGTGCTGTTCGGCGAGTTCGGCGAGTTCGAAGTAGGCGACGTGGGCGAAGTTGCCGAAGGACAGCGTGACGACGGCGAGGACCGCGACGACGATCCCGTAGCCGCCCGCGGTGGCGCCGTGGCCCTCGACGACGGCGTCGGTCATGAGGCCGAGGAAGGCGGCGAGCAGGGGGGCGGCGACGGCGCCGGCCATCATCAGGACGGTCGCGGTGAGGGTCTTGCGCCAGTCGACCTTCCAGGCGATCGAGAGCAGCCGCCAGGTGCCGGACAGGGTCTCCTTCATCGTGTGCTCCCGGCTGCTTCGGTGCTCGCGGTCTCGTCGTCGCTGGTGGTGCCGTCGGCGTCGGTGAAGCGGTCCGCCTGGAGGCGGAAGAGGGCGGCGTAGCGGCCCTCGGCGGCGAGGAGCTCGTCGTGGCTGCCCTGCTCGGTGACCCGGCCGCCCTCCAGCACCACGATGTGGTCGGCCTGGCGGACGGTGGAGAAGCGGTGCGAGATCAGCAGCGTCGTGGCCCCGCGCGAGAGTTCGGTGAACTGCCGGAAGAACCCGGCCTCGGCGCGGACGTCCAGGCTCGCGGTGGGCTCGTCGAGGACGAGGACCGGCGAGCCGTGCCGCAGCGCGAACAGGGCGCGGGCGAGGGCGACGCGCTGCCACTGCCCGCCGGAGAGGTCGCCGCCGCCGTCGAGGTGGCGGGCGAGCGGGGTGTCGAGGCCGCGCGGCAGCCCGTCCAGGGCCTCGCGCAGGCCGACGGCGTCGATGACGGCCTCCACGCCGGCGCGGTCGTCGCGGTGGGCGACGGACCCGAAGGCGACGTTGTCGGCGGCGGAGACCTCGTACCGCGCGAAGTCCTGGAAGATGACGCCGAGTTTGGCGCGCCACGCCTCGACGGGGTAGCTGCGGATGTCGACGCCGTCCAGCCTGATGGTGCCGGACGTGGGCTCGTAGAGGCGGGCGAGGAGCTTGACGAGCGTCGTCTTGCCGGCGCCGTTGAGGCCGACGAGCGCGGTGCACCGCCCGACGGTGAGCGTGAGGTCCAGGCCGTCGAGGATCACGCGGTCCTCGCCGGGGTAGTGGAAGGAGACGTTCTCGAAGGTGATGGTGTGCGCCGGTTCCGGCACCGCGACGGCCGCGGCCTTAACGGGCTCCTCCGCGGCGAGGCGGCCCAGGAAGCTCTTGGTGGCGCCGTAGGCGTGCATGCCGACGGCCGTCGGCAGGTCCGACTCGCGGTAGAACTCGCCGAGGTTGAGCGCGCTGAGCGCCGCCGTGACGACCAGGGCGAAGTCGGTGAGGGTGAGGTCGGCGCCCGGACCGGCCGCGCCGCGCCCCACGAGCGCCATCACCGTCGCGGTCACCGCCATGCCCCAGGCGGTGAACCACACGAACGGCCACAGGTAGATGCGGCGCCGGGCCGCCCACAGCGGCACCAGCCACTCCCGGTAGGAGGAGCCCCAGAAGCCGCGCAGCCAGCCGTTCAGGCCGAAGACGCGGATCTCCTTGGCGGCGCCGGAGGAGATCGCGAGCTCGCGCAGGTAGTCGTTCTTCAGCTCGGCGCCGTCGAGTTCGAAGCGGACGTCGGCGTACTTGCGCAGCCCGCCGCGCAGCCCGTAGCGGAACAGCATCACGGCGACGACCAGCCCGGCCGCGGCCAGCCAGGAGAAGACGGCGCCCACCACCCCGGCGTAGCCCGCGAGTTGGGTGTAGCGGCCGATCAGCGCGAGCTGACCGGCGCAGGCCTGACCCGGGCTCTGCACCCAGGTCTCCAGCTCGCGCGCGGCGGTGCGCAGGTCCTCCACGACCTGCGGGTCCTCCAGCGGGCCCACGCTCGTCGTACCGGTCGCGGCGGCGATCACGTCGTCGATCACCTCGCCGTCGATCCGTCGGGCCACCAGCTCGCCGACCGACTCGCGCACCGGCGCCACGACCTGTTGTCCGATGAACGCCGCCGCCGCCACGAAGAACGCGCCGAGCAGCGAGTCCCACGCGGGCGAGTCCAGGCCGCCGGCCATCGCCGCGGGCACCTTGCCCAGCACCACCGCCGTCGCGACGACGAACACCACCGGCAGCGCGCCCAGCAGCACATTGACGAGCACGTCGAGGGCGATCAGCCCGGCGCCCGCGCGGCGGGTCAGCGCCGAGATCTCCAGCCGCTCGCGCACCAGGCGGGCCGCCGTGCTCCGAGCGCCCGCCGACTGCGGGGCGCTCACCGCGCACGCTCCCGGGCGCCGCGTTCCAGAACCTTCGCCATCGCTCCTCCGTGTCTCCGGTGGGGTGTCTCGGCCGTCGCGCGGGAGCGTTCCGGTCACGCCGCCACCGCTGCCACTGCCGCCACTGCGACGAACCGGGCCCCGCCGGATGGACACCCGCGCCGATCGGGGAGTGCCGCTCCGGTGGGGCCCGCCCGTGCCGTCAGAGGCGGAGCACGACCTTCCCGACGTACGCGCCGTGCATCAGGTTGACGGCGGCGCTCACGCCGTTCTCCAGGCCGTCCACGATCGTCTCGGCGACGACGATCTCCCCCGAGCGCACCCACTTCGGGAACCGCTCGTCGAAGACCGGGAACAGCTCGGGGTGGTCGAAGGTGTAGTAGCCGAGGAGTTCGAGCCGCTTGCCGATGACGGCCATCATGTTGCGCGGGCCCTCCGAGGAACCGGTGCGGATCTCCTCGTTGCGCCCGCCCATGACGATCCGCCCGCGCGGGCGCATCGCGTCGATCGCCGCCTCCAGGTGGGCGCCGCCGACGTTGTCGTAGTACACGTCCAGCTCCGGCAGCCGAGGCCGCACGCCCTCGTGGTAGTCGAAGGCCTCGTCGAAGCCGAGGCTCTCCCTGAGGTAGCGGACCTTCTGCGGCGTGCCCGCCGAGCCGATCACCCGGGTCGCCCCCCGCAGCCGGGCCAGCTGGCCCGCCATGCTGCCCACCGCGCCGGCCGCGCTGGACACGAAGAACGTGTCGCCCGGCCGGATCTGCGCCACCTCGGTGCCGACGTAGGCCGTCAGCCCGAAGCACAGGTGGTGGGTGAGCGAGGGGTAGGCGTCCGGGTCGACCCGGCGGAACTCGCCGGCCTCCGCGACCGCGTAGTCGCGGAAGCCGAACCGGTGCCAGACGATGTCCCCGGGGCTCAGCCGTTCGTCGGCGGTCTCGACGACCTCGCCGATCGCGTCGCTCCACATCGGCGCCCCGACCGCGAAGTCGGGGATGTCGAGCTCGCTCAGGTCGTTCATCCGCAGGACCAGCCCGGGATCGACCGACATGAACAGGTTGCGGACGAGCACCTGGCCGGGTCCCGGTTCCGGGACCGGGACCTCCACCACCCTGGTGTCCCCCGCCTGCGGGAACCGGCCCGCGGGCCGGGACACCAGGTGCACCTCACGACCGAGCCTCACGAGAACCTCCCCCTGTACGGCGGGCGACCCGCCCGCGGTCTCACGCTCTGCCCGGCCCGTACGCGGAGTCGGCGGCGGCCGTCAGGCCGTCCGCGGCCGTCCGCGCGTCGATCCCCTCCTTGATCCCGGCGACGATCGCCTGCGCCTGCGCGGCCGTCGGCGCCGCCGCGATGACCGCGACGATCGGGTCCGGCCAGGGCAGCGCCCGAACGCTCGTCGGGTACGCCTTCACCCCGTCCGCCCACAGCTTCTCGAAGACCGGCCGGATGTGGTCCTCGTACGTCGTGCCCTCCGCGACCTGCAGCATGAAGTGCGCGGAGAGCGTCAGCTCCTTCTCCGCGCCCCACATCCGCAGCAGGCCGCCCGCGTGCAGCGAGCCGCTGCGCCGCGCGTTGATCTCGGTGATGTACAGCCGGTCGTCGGAGCCGGCGACGCAGTCGATGCACATCCAGCCGCGGTAGCCCAGCTTGTGCGCGGCCGCGCCGACCTCGTGCGCGGCCTGGGTGAGCCGCTCGCCCCACTCCGGCGGCAGCGCGCCGACGCCGACGTCCACGCTGCGGAAGGAGTAGCCGTGCTCGACGGTCAGCGCGCACCACACGACGTCCTCGACGCCGTCCTCGCCGATCAGGATGTCCGCGGCCGGGCAACCGACGCCCTCGGCGTGTTCCTGGAAGCGCTGGATCAGGATCGGGAACGCGAAGAACGAGTCCCGGGCCGCGTTGTCCAGGAACTCCTCGACGGCGCCGGGCGCGTCGCGGACCACGCCGGAGCCGTCGCCGGCCACGCCGAACAGCGTGCGGGCGATCACCGTGCCGTACCGGGCCGTCATCGCCTTGAGGCCGCCGCGCAGCTCGACCCAGTTGCCCGCGACCATGCCCGGGGCGACGTTGATGCCGGGCAGCTCGCGGGCCAGGTCCAGCGGACTGATCTTGGAGTCCAGGTAGAGGCTCGCCCAGTAGGCGTCCTCGTCGACGTGGTCCAGCTCCACCGCCTTGCCCCAGCCGCGCACCAGCGCCGCCAGCAGGTACGTCCCGTCGGTCGGGCCGACGATCTGGAGCCTCACCACCTCGTACGGATCCAGCAGTTCGCGCAGCCGCGCCTGCGCGTCGCCGTCCTTCAGGAAGTCCTCCACCAGCAGCCCGGTGCGCCGGGCCGGCGACACCACCGGCACCGGGTCCAGGCCCAGCGTCCGGTGGATGTCGTCGAACCACTGCCGGCTCCAGCCGAGGGGGAGCACCAGGACCCGGGGGGCGGTGCTCCAGAAGACCGAGTGCTCGCACTCGTACGTGCCGCTGAACCGCACCACCCGCTCGCGCTCCTCACCGGTGAGGTTCAGGGCGGGGTTGCGCAGGTGGTACTCGGCACTGTTGGGGACGATGAGCTCGACGACTTTCGACATCTACGGGGTCCTCTCTCAGAAGTCGGCTGCTGGAGACCGGCGTCGGGCGGGCCGGTCAGGGCTGGGTCAGCTCCTGGGCGATCTCCCAGACGTTCCCGGCGGGGTCGGCGAAGGTCGCCGTGCGCCGGCCCCACGGCTGGTCCACCGGGCCGTTGAGCAGCTCCACGCCGTGCTCGGCCAGCTCGGCGCAGACGGCCTCGGCGTCGGCGACGTTGATCGTGAGCAGCGCGCGGGCGCCGGTCTCCGGGCCGCCGACCGGGGCGGGCGCGACCAGGCCGTGCGCCTCGCCGACCTCCAGCAGGTTGATCATCAGGTTGCGCATCTTCAGGACGGCGGACTCGCCGTCCTCGTAGACCACCTCCAGGCCGAAGACGTCGAGGTAGAACTTCTTCGTGGCGGGGAGGTCCTCCACGAAGAGGGTGATGACCTCGATCTCGTTCAGGGCCTTGATCATGTGGTGCTCCTCAGGTCTCTCGTGTCGCTCGTGCGTGGTGCGGGTGCCCGTCCGCTCCCGGCGGGCCACCCCCACGACGAACGCGGGCGGCCCGGATGGACACCCCGCCGGCTACAGATCGCGGGCGGCCCCGTCGACGGCGAGGATGCGGAACTCCGAGGTGTACCGCGCCCCCTGCGCGTCCCGGAGCCACAGCCCGTCCGCGTCCGGCAGCATCTCGGTCAGCGTGACGGAGCCGTTCTCCTCCTCCACGGACCGGCGCACCGCCTTGGCCAGGATGTTGACCAGCACCAGGCTGGTGAAGTCGACGAACGCGGGCTTGTCCTCCACCGGGACCTTGTAGAACGCCCGCTCGGGCAGGCCCTGTTCGAGCCGCCAGCGGCGGGCGGCCCGGAAGCGCTCCGGCTCGGACTTCACCGCGGCCCAGGCGAGTTCGCCCGCCGGGAAGCTCCACGACTCCCGGGCCACCACCATGCGGTCGACGGTGATGCGCGGGTTGTGGCGGGCCTTGGCCACCGGCTTGAACGCGTTGATCGCCGCCGCCGCGAGCGGCTCGCCCACCACGTGCGCCAACGGGGCCGCGAACGAGCCGGCGCGCGAGCGCACGACCAGCCGCTCGCCCTCCCGGCGCACGAACAGCGCGGCGGCCGGCATGATCGGGCCCGGCGGCGTCACCGCCTCGGGGTGCATCGTCCAGTACGTGTACTCGGGCGACAGCAGCGCCGACGGCGGCGACACCCGCGAACTCACGCCCGGCACGTCCCGGTTCATGATCCCGTAGATCCGGCTGCCGCGCATGTCCGCCTCGGCCGCCGCCAGCATCGCCGGCGGGTCGTCGTGCTGCTCGACGAAGACCCGGCTCTCCATGGTGTTGAACGACAGGTGCAGTTCGCCGAGCACGAGCAGGAACTCCCCGCGCCCGACCGCCTCCTCGTCCGCGGCGGCGAGCATGAAGTCCGGCGAGTGGTGCACCGCCGTCGGCCACGGCAGCGGACGCGCGGGGAACAGCTCGGCCACCCGAGCGGCGATGTCCTCGCTGCGCAGCTCGACGCGCTCGGCGTCCGGCGGCAGCCGCAGCACGTCCGCCCAGCGGCGCTGGAACTCGTCGACGGCGCGGCGGGCCGGCTTGGACAGTCCGCGGATGTTGAAGTACAGCTGCGGCGTCGCCAGGCTCAGGATCGCCGCCAGCGGCACCTCCGGGTCGCCGTTCTGGGCGACCCGGCGCTCGTAGATGTCGGTGAGGTAGCGGTCGAACTCCTGGCCCACCTCGGCGACCAGCCACCGAGCGCTGTCCAGCAGCAGTGCCAGCGGCCCGGCGAGGGCGTCGCGCAGCACCGGGCCGAGGTCGACCCGCACGTCGCGGACGGTGTCCTCGTAGACGAGCGTCCGCCCGGCGTACGTCTGGCCCGCGCGGCGCTCGCCGGCCACGCCGGTGATCTCCTCGAAGCACGTGCCGAGGCCGGCCATCGCGGCCTCCAGCGCGACGTCGTCGCCCGCCGCGGCCGCGACCGCGTCCCGGGCGGCGGTGAACCGCGCCACGACGCCGAGCGCGTGCGCCCGGGCCGCCGGGTCGGCGATCCGCTCCAGGCGGGCGACCAGCGAGCGCTCGGGGTACGCCTCGATCGTGCCGACGACGTCGTGCCGGATCAGCCGGCGGGCGACGAGGTCCTCGACGACGGCCAGGAGCGCGGCCGGATCGCCGAGTTCGGGGAACTCGGACCACGCCAGCTCGTCCGCGAGCTCGGGCAGCGGGCGGACTCCGTCGACGAGCGAAAGCAACTCCGCTTCGGCGGCCGTGAGTTGTACGGGCGGGCGGCCGGGAGCGAGCAGCGTCGAGCCGGCGAGGTGGTGCGCGGCGAACCGGCGCGGCGCCAGCCACGGGCGCACGCGAGGGTCGTCCGAAAGGGCCTTGGCGACGGCGTCGACCGCCCAGATCTCGAAGTACACCGTGCGCCGGGCGAGGAAGTCCGGCCCGACGCGTGACGCGAGCGGCGCGCCGTCGTCCGTCCACCGGGCCCAGCCGACCGGGCCGACGAAGCCGATGGTGTCGTTCTTCAGCGCGTACCGCTGGAGGTAACCCGCCACCGCCAGCTCGTGGTTGCGCCCCCGGACGTTGCGCGGCTCGCCGGCCGCGAGCTTGTCCAGGCACAGCTTGAGCAGCTTCGGGTTCTGCCAGGCGACGGCCTCCCGGAAGCGCGGCGTCGTCGACGCCCCGCGCACGGCGGCGGACAGCCGCGCGGTGGCCCGCTCGTACTCGGCGCGGTAGGCGTCCGCGTCGTCGGCGTCCGCGGCAGCCGCGAGCGCGGGGTCGGTGAGCGGGCGCACGGTGTCGGCCGGGAAGCCGGTGCTGCGCAGGACGACATCGCGCCACACGGACCAGCCGGTGGCTCTCAGTGGGACGAGGTGCTGCCCGTCGGACCCGGTCATGCCGCCTGCTTCCGTTCGATCTGGGCCGCGAGGGCGTCCAGGGTGGGGTAGTCGAAGAGGGCGGCGATGCCGAGGTCCACGCCGAACTCGTCGTGGATGTGGGAGACCAGCTCGACCGCGGTGAGGGAGTTGCCGCCGATGTCGAAGAAGTCCGCGCCGTCGGCGATCTCGGGCCAGCCCAGCAGGCCCGTCCACAGCTCGCGCAGGCGGGTGGTCGTGGTGTCCCGCTCGGACTGGACGGCCGTGGTGGGCGCCGCTTCGGCCTCGGCCTGCGGCTCATCGGTGAGCTGACGTATCGTCACGTGCGTCGGTGTGTGCGACTGCAGCAGCTCCAGGAGGAGTGCCGGGTCGGCGGGGAGGGGCGTGGAGACGACGAGCGTACGGGCTGCCGGCGGGGCGCTGGTGGCCGCGAGGGCGGTGAGGACGGCGTCGGCGGCGTCGGGGCGGCTCCGCGTGACGGTCGCGAACAGGTCGAGCGCCGGACGGCCGACGAAGGCGCGGGTGAGGGCCGCGAGGCCGAACGCCCGCGGCCCGAAGGCGTCGCCCTCGGCCGCGTCGGCGGCCGGGCCGGCCAGGTGCAGGACGACGTGGACGGGGCCGTGGCGGTCGGTGATGTCGTCGAGGAGGGCGGTGAGCGCCGCGTGGTCGGTGACGTCGCACGCGGCGGACTCGACGGTGGCGCCCAGGGACTCCAGTTCGGCCACCAGGTCGGGCCGTTCGGCCGCCTTGAGGCCGGCGAGCACGAGCGTCGGGTGCAGTCCGGTCGCGGCCAGCCCGCGGGCCACCCGGGCGCCGAGGCGGCCGGTGCCGCCGGTGATCAGGTAGGTGCCGGCGGGCCGGAGGGCGGGGCCCTCCGGCGGGGTCACGGCGAGCGGGTGTTCGGTGGGGACCCAGCGGCGGGTGCCGCGGAGTGCCACCACGCCCTCCCCGCCTGAGCGGAGCTCGGCGGCTAGGACGCGGTCGGGGACGGAACCGCCCAGGTCGATCAGGCGGACCCCGGCCTGTCCGCCATCGCCGGTGAGCGGGACGAGCGGGGTGAGCGCGGTGAGCGCCGCGTGGCCCGGGCGCAGCCGGTCGTGCCCGCTGACGTCCACCGCGTGCTCGGTGAGGACGACGAGTTCGGGTGCCCCGGCCTCGGCGGCCTGGCGCAGCAGTTCGGTGGCGGCGGTGTGCCCGGCCGCCAACTGCTCGGCCAGGTCGGCGTCTTCGGGCCGTCCGAGGGTGCCGGCGTGGACCAGCAGGCCGGGCGTCACGCCGCGTTCGCGCAGGGTGCGGAAGGCGCGGGCGAGGTCCTGGGGTTCGCCCTCGCGGACGACGAAGCCGACCTCGCGGTCCTCGTACGCGTCGCCCGGTGTGAGCGGGACGACCCGCAACCCGGCCTCGCGCAGCGCCGAGGTGACCCGGTGGGCGGCCGTCTCGTCCGCGGGGAGGGCGGTGACGGCCGTGCGGGCGGCCGGCTCGGGGCGGTGCGCGGCTCGGGGCTGTTCGTGCCAACTGGGGAGCGTGAAGGGGGAGTCGACGGAAGTCGGCTGGGTTTCCTCCTCGAGCGCCACGTCGACCCAGTACCGCTGCCGTTCGTACGGGTACCCGGGCACGGGCGCGCGGCCCGCCTCGGACAGGTCCTCGACGGCCGTCCAGTCGATCGCGTGCCCCTCCGTCCAGACGGCGGCGACGGCGGTCAGTGCCGACTGCACGTCGGCGAGCGGTTCGGTCCTGCGCTGGGCGAGCGTCGGCAGCACCCGGTGGCGTGCGGGGTCCACGGCGGGGTGCTGGCGCAGGGCCGAGGTGAGCGCGCGGCCGGGGCCGCACTCGATCAGCAGCTGCCGCCCGTCGGTGCCCACGAGCGCGGCCACCGCGTCCGCGAACCGCACCGGACGCACCAACTGCCCCGCCCAGAAGGCCGGATCCGTGGCCTCGGCGTCGCTCACCAGCCCGCCGGTCGCGCAGGAGTACAGGTCGACGGCGGGTGCGGCGAACCGCAGCCCCCGCAGCGCCTCCTCGAAGGCCTTCGCGGCCGGGGCGGCGAGCGGCACGTGCGAGGCGCGGCTGAACGGGACCGGACGGACGTTCATCCCGGCGCCCCGCAGCTCCGCGCCCGCTCGCGCGACGGCGTCCGCGGGCCCGGCGACCACCACCATGCGCGGGCTGTTGACCACCGACACGTGCACGTCGGCCGGCAGCAGCGGCGCGACGTCCGCCTCCGCCGCCGCGACGGCGAGCATGGCGCCGGGCGGCGTGGCGGCGAGCGCCCGCGAGCGCGCGACGACGGCCCGCACGGCGTCCTCGGGGGTGAGCACCCCGGCGGCCGCGGCCGCCGCGAGTTCGCCGAGGCTGTGCCCCAGGACGGCGCCCGGCCGCACGCCCCACGCGTGCCAGGCCCGCGCCAGCGCATGCTCGACGGCGAACAGCAGCGGCTGGGCGACGTCCGGATCGGCGATCCGGCCGGCGTCGGCGTCCCGCCACAGGTCGCGCAGCGGCACGTCCTCGGCCTCGAAGAGGTCCAGGCAGGCGTCGAAGGCCCGGGCGTAGGCGGGGGAGCGCTCGTAGAGGTCGAGGGCCATGCCCGGGTGCTGGGTGCCCATGCCGGGGAACAGCAGCGCGATGCGGCTGCCGGCGGGTCCGGTGGCGGGACCGCTCGCCGCCGTCAGGAGGTCGGCCGCCTCGCGGGCGCCGGTGGCCACCACCGCGCCGCGGTACGGGTGCGTCGTGCGGCCCTGCTGGAGGGTGGCGACGCTCGCGGCGAAGTCCGGTCCCGCGGAGGCGAAGTGATCGGCGAGCCGGGTCCGGTAGCGCTCGGCGGCCGCGGGCGTGCGCGCCGACCAGACGACGATCCGCGGGCGCTCCGGCGCGGCGGGGGGCGCAGGGCGCGCCGGGGCCTCCTCCAGCACGACGTGCGCGTTGGTGCCGCCGACGCCGTACGTGTTGACGGCCGCCACCCGGGGCCGGTCCGCCCGGCGCTGCCACGGCACCGCGGCGGTCGGCAGCACGAACGGCGATTGCTCGATGGCGAGTTCGGGGTTGGCGGTGCGCAGGCCGAGGGTGCGCGGGATGCTCCCGTGCTCCAGCGTCAGCACGACCTTGATCAGCGAGGCGATCCCGGAGGCGTGGCCGAGGTGCCCGATGTTGCCCTTGACGGAGGTGAGGACCGTGGCGCCGCTGCCCGTGGCGCCGAGGTACCGGTAGGCGGCGGTGAGCGCGGCCACCTCGATCGGGTCGCCGAGGACGGTGCCCGAGGCGTGCGCCTCCACCAGGCCGACGTCGCCCGGCCCGACCCCGGCCGTCAGCATCGCCTCCGCGATCGCCGCCGACTGGCCGGAGACGCTCGGCGCGGCGAACCCGGCCTTGGCGGAGCCGTCGTTGTTGACGGCCGTGCCGCGGATCACGGCGCGGATGTGGTCCCGGTCGGCGATCGCGTCGGAGAGCCGCTTGACCGCGACCACTCCGGCGCCCGAGCCGAAGACCGTGCCGGTCGCCCCGGCGTCGAAGGGCCGGCAGTGCCCGTCGCGGCTGATCTTTCCGCCGGGCTCCCACCAGTAGCCGTGCTCCAGCGGCAGTTCGACCTCCGCGCCGCCGACGAGCGCCAGCTCGCACTCGCCCGCGCGCAGCGAGGCGGCGGCCAGGTGCAGGCCCACCAGCGGGCTCGCGCAGGCCGTCGCGATGCCGAGGCTCGGGCCGTTCAGGCCGAGCTTGTAGGAGACCAGCGGGGCGAGCGAGTCGGTCGAGTTCCAGGTGCTCAGCGAGAGGCCGACGCCGACGCCGTCGCCGCCGCTGCCGCCGTGGCCGGCGCGGCCCTCGCTGCGGCGCACCAGGTCGAGGTAGCGGCCGCGCCCGGCGGAGCCGAACACGCCGACGTCGGCGAGCTGTTCGGGGTCGTAGCCGGCGTCCTCCAGGGCGGCGTGGGCGCACTCCAGGAAGAGCCGGATCTGCGGGTCGCAGATGCGGGCCTCGCGGGGGGTGAGTCCGAAGAACCCGGCGTCGAAGCCGTCGATCTCGGGCACCGGCGCGACGGCCTTGACGTACTGCGGGTCGGCGAGCGCGCGGGCGGGCACCCCGGCCGCGGCGAGCTCCTCGTCGGTGGCGCGGCGGATGGAGCCGACGCCGTCGCGGAGGTTGGCCCAGAATGCGCCGAGGTCGAGGGCCCCGGGGAAGCGGGCGGCCATCCCGACGACGGCGATGGGTTCGTACCTGCTCTGGTCGGTCGTGCGCTGGTCGGTCATCAGTTCCCCTGGAGGTCGTGTCGGATGCGTCGGCGCAACTGCCGCCGCTGCTCGGCCGGTGGGGCCGACCGGGGCGCGGGGGGACCGTCCCGGAGCGGCGCGGCCGGAGCGCGGCCGGAGAGGAAGCGGGCCAGCGCGAGGAGGTTCGGGTGCTCGAACATCGCCGTCACCGGGAAGGCGGTGGCCAGCCGCTCGCCCAGCAGGGCGTGCAGGCGCACGACGGCCATCGAGTTGAGCCCGGCGTCGAAGAAGTTGTCGGCGGGCCGGAGGTCGATGCCGATGGCCTCCCGGACCAGGGCGGCCAGTCCGGCGGCGGCCCGGTCGTCCCCGCCGGGGCCGTCCGTGACCGGCGCCCCGGCGGTCTTGGCGGCGCGCTCGCGCGGGCCGTCGGCGAACAGGATCTCGGTGGGCACCGCGTAGCGCGGCAGGCGGCGGCGCAGGTGCGAGCGGAGGTCGGCCGGGTCCGGGGCGGCGGCGCCGGGCGCGGTGCGGACGGTGAGCGACAGCAGGTGGCCGGCGGCGGTCGCGGTCAGGGCGGCGACGGCGTGCCGGACGGCGGGGTGGTCGAGGGCGGCGCGTTCGACCTGTTCGGGGTCGAGTCGGTAGCCGTCGACGGACAGCTGGCGGTCGAGCCGGCCGTGCAGCACGATCGCGCCGGACGGGTGGCGGCGGCCGCGGTCGCCGGTGCGGTAGGTGCCGGCGGCGGGGTCGAAGCGGTCGCCCCTGCCGGTGCCGTCGAGGTAGCCCGCGGCGAGGTGCGGGGAGCGGACGACGACCTCCCCGGTGTGACCGACCGGGGCGGGCGCGCCGTCGGGTCGCAGGACGAGGAGCTCGGCGGCTCCCGCGCCGGTGCCGACCGGCAGTTCGGCCGTGTCCGGCAGCCCGGCGGGCGGCTCCTGGCCGGCGTCGATCCGCCAGACGGAGGCGAGTTGGGGCGTCTCGGTGGCGCCGTAGGCGTTCACGACGGTGGCTTCCGTGACGGCGCGCAGCGCGCGGACCATGCCCGCGGTGAGCGGCGCGCCGCCGCTGACGACCAGGCGCAGGTGCGGCAGGCGGCCGGTGCCGGGGTGGCCTGAGTCGGACCGGCCGGACAGCAGGAGTTCGAGGAGGGCCGGGGTGGCGTGCAGGACGGTGACGCGCTCGTCGTCCAGCAGCGCGAACAGCCGGTCGGGGGCGGTGAAGACGGACTCGGGCGGAACGACGACGGTGCCGCCCGCGAGCAGGGGCGCCAGGAGGTCGCGCAGCAGCGGGTCGTGGCCGATGGTGCCCAGCAGGGCGATCCGGTCCGCCGGGCCGAGGCCGAAGGCACGCAGGTACCAGTCGAGCGTCCCGGCGAGTGCGGCCGGGGGCACCGCGACGGCGGCCGGGCGGCCGGAGGTGCCGGACGTGAAGAGGACGTGGCTGGTGCCGGGAAGGTGGCGCGGTTCCCCGGCGCCGGGGCGGATGGCGCCGTCGGGGGTCAGGACGGCCTTGGGGCGCAGGAGGTCCTGGCGTTCGGCGAGCGCGGCGGCGGGCAGGTGGGCGTCCGTGACGGCGACGGCCGCGCCCGCCTGCCGGGCGCCGAGGAAGGCGGCGGCGAGGCCGGGGGAGCGGTCGGCGCGCAGTTCCAGGACGTCCCCGGGGGCGACGCCCGCGGCGGTGACGGCGGCGGCCACCTCGTCGCACCGGTGGAGCAACTCGGCGTAGGTCAGGTCGAGCTGGGGCGAGTGAAGGGCGACGGCGTCGGGGGCCCGGAGGGCGACCGCACGGATCCGCGCGAGGAGATCGGGCGGGTCCTGGTCGGACGCCTTCGGCGCAACGGGACGAGGGCCGTCGAACGGCGCGCGGTCCGCCGCGAACGCCGCCGCGACGCCGACCACCTGACGCAGCAGCTCGTCGACCACCGCATCCTCGAACAGGCCTGCCCGCCCCACGAGTTCGAGCCGAAGCCCGTCCTCCTGGTCGTGCCGGAGGTAGAAGTTGAGGTCGAACAGCGCGTAGGGCGGCGACGCGTCCACCCATCGCGCGGGCGCGTCGGCGAAGGCGGGGGCGGGCCCGATCCGGCTGAGGTCGTTGACCCACACCTGGAACAGCGGGTTGTCCCGGGGCGAGGGCGGCAGCCCCAGCCGGTGCACGACGGCCTGGAACGTCGGCGCGAGGTGGTCGAGCGCCTCCAGCGAGCGGTCGCGCACGTGGGCGAGCAGGTCGTCGCGCCCGGTCCGGCCCCCGACGTCGAGCCACAGCGGCACGGTGCTGAGCACGGGCCCGACGAGCTCCTGCTCCCCGGGGCCGAGCCGCCGGCTGACCGGCACGCCCACGGCGACGGACCGCTCGCCCGCCCACGCGGCGAGGACGGTCGCGACGCACGCGACGACGTACGTGGCCCGGGTGTGCCCGGTGCGGGCGAGGAGGGTGTCGACGGCGGCGGTGAGCTCCGGGCCGAGCGCGGCCACCGTGCGGCGGCCGTCGAGCGTGGGGCCGACCGGGCCGGTGAGGCGGAACGGCAGCGGCGTGTGCGCGGGGGCGTCGGGCAGGAGCGCCTCCCAGTACGCGAGGTCCTCGTGCCAGCGGTCCGAGCCGACGGCGGCGGCGCGCCGGTGGGCGAAGGCGGCGAAGGCGGGCGCGGGCGGCCACTGCGGCGCGAGGCCGCGGCTGCGGGCGGTGTAGGCGGTGGCGAGGTCCCTGGCGACGAGTTCGAGGGCGTGTTGGTCGGCCACCAGGTGGTGGAGGGAGAGCACGAGGAGGGCCTCGCCCTTGCCGCGCAGCAGGCCGACGGTGAGCAGCGGCGGGCGGTCCAGCGGGATGGCCGTCCGCGCGATCCCGGCGACGAAGGCGCGCTCCGCCGGCTCGTCGAGCGGGTCGGCGCTCTCCCGGACGCTGAGCCGCGGTTCGGCGTGGGGCGCGTACGTCCACCGGGGGACGCCGTCGGTGACGTCGACGGACGCGCGCAGGAGGTCGTGGCGCCCGAGCACGTCCCGGGCGGCGGCGCGGAGGGTGGCGTCGTCGACGGCGACGGGGATCCTCAGCGTGCCGACGACGTTGTTGCCGGAGTCGTCGGCCAGGGCTCGGTTGAGGAGCCACAGCGGCTCCTGCACGGGGGTGAGCGGGCTGTGGTCGGCGGGGCCCTCGGCGGCCTGCGGGCGCTCGCTGCGGGGCGCGGTGGCCACGGCCTTCCGGAGGTCGGCCAGTGTGAGGCCGTCGCGCAGGAACAGCGGCAACGGCAGTTCGACGCCGCGCAGTTCGGCGATCCGGGCGATCAGTGCGAGGGCGGTGAGGGAGTGTCCGCCGAGGCTCGGGAAGCCGAGGTCCTCGCGCCGCTGGTCGGCCGGGACGGGGAGCGACTCCCACCAGAGGGCGGAGAGTTCGTCCGACTCCTCGACGGTCGCCGCCGGCTCCCACCACTGCTCGGTCTCCTCGGCGATGCGCCGGCGGTCGGCCTTGCCGGACGCGGTGAGGGGCAGCCGGTCGACCCAGCGCAGGGCGTGCGGCACGAAGGCCCGGGGCAGCCGCTCGGCGACGTGGGAGAGGATCTCGTGGTCCGCGTCCGCGCGGCCCTCGGCGCGCACGGCCACGGCGACGAGCTCCGCGGCGAGGCCGTCCGGGGGCCGGAGGGCGACGACGGTGGCGGCGGCGACCGCGGGGTGAGCGGTGAGCGCGGCCTCGACCTCGGCCGGTTCGATCCGGACGCCGCGGATCTTGAGCTGCGCGTCGATCCGGCCGAGGTAGCGCACCCGGCCGTCCTCCAGCGACGCCAAGTCCCCCGTGCGGTACCAGCGTTGGCCGTCGACGACGGGGAACGCCGCCTCCGTCAGGTCGGGCCGGCCCACGTAGCCGAGCGCCACCTGGACGCCGCCGATCCACAGCTCGCCCGGCTCGCCGTCCTGGACGGGGGAACCGTCCGTCCCGGCGATCCGCAGGTCGACGTTGTCGATCGGCGCCCCGATGAACACGTCCCCGTCCGGGGCGAGCCCGCGTGGCACCGGCCAGTGGGTGACGTCTATCGCGGCCTCGGTCGGCCCGTACAGGTTGTGCAGGTCGGCGCCCGACCACTGCGCGAACCGCGCGGCGAGCGCGGGCGCCAGCGCCTCGCCGCTGCAGAACACCAGCCTCAGCGACGGGAGTTCGACGGGCGCCAGGCGCAGCTGGGCCTCCAGCATCGTCGGCACGAAGTGGCAGACGGTGATGCGCTCGTCGGCCAGGGCGCGGGCGAGGAGGTGGGGGTCGTAGTGGGCGTCGGCCGGCGGGAAGACGCAGCGGGCGCCCGTGATCACGGGCAGGAAGAACTCCCAGCCGGCGACGTCGAAGGTGCTCGGCG
Source organism: Streptomyces sp. SP17BM10 (assembly GCF_036322405.1). Lineage (NCBI taxonomy): Bacteria > Bacillati > Actinomycetota > Actinomycetes > Kitasatosporales > Streptomycetaceae > Streptomyces > Streptomyces sp. SP17BM10. The sequence continues at coordinate 199,840 of NZ_JAQYXB010000576.1, forward strand.
TCTTCTGGAGGACGCGGTCGCGCCCGTCGAGGCCGAATCGCCCCGCCATCCACAACAGGCGGTTGGCGAGGGCGGCGGCGCCGACCAGGACGGCCTTCGGGGTGCCCGTCGAGCCCGAGGTGAACAGCGCGTAGACCGGGTCCTCGGGCCCGCACTCGCGCAGCGGCGCGTATCCGGCGGGCGCCGTGCGCGGCACGGTGACGGCCGGCACCCCGCCCGGGGCGAGGCTCTCGTGCCCGGACGCCACGACCGTGCACAGCGGCCGGACGGCGCCGGTCATGGCCGCGACCCGCGCGGCGGGCTCGTCGGCCGCGACCGGCACGTAGTGGCAGCCGGCCTTGAGCACCCCGAGCAGCGCGACCAGCAGGTCGGCCTGCCGGGGCATCCGCACGGCCACCGGCCCCCGGCGCCCGCCGGTGGCGCCCAGCACGGCGGCCGCGCACGCGTCGCTGAGGAGGTCCAGCTCGGCGTAGGTGAGGGTCCGCCCGGGATCGGAGCAGGCGACGGCGTCCGGAGTGCGCGTCCGCTGGTCGCGGACCAGCCCCGGGACCCCGTACGGCGCCCGGTGGGGCACCCGCGGTCCGCGGAGCACCGAGGCCCCGCCGCTCATGCGCCCACCTCACTGCGCTCGGCGGCCGCTCGGCGAAACGCGCACCCGTCGACGATTCGCTCGCTGCGCCCGCTCAAGCCGTCACCCGCTCGGCCGCGTCCCGCATGGTTCCCCCAACTGCGCCGTGAGTCGATGTGCTGATGGTCCGTCAGATCGGCTGGAGTGCGACCGGCTCCGGTTCGGCGAGGAAGTCCGGCCGCAGGCCGGTGACCTCGGGACGGTTGGCGACGCTGTTGTAGACGAACATCAGCATCGAGCGGCGGAACGGCGAGATGTTCGCCGCCGAGCAGTGCAGGATGTTCGGGTGGAACACCAGCACCGACCCGGCCGGCCCCTTGGGGCTCACCAGTCCGTTGGCGCGGGCGAGTTCCTCGATGACGCCGTGGCGCACCCGGAACTTCTCGTCGGCGGTGAGCGTCGCCACCCAGGCCGGCGCGTCCTCGTAGCCGAGCGGCATGCCGTCGGCGTCGATGCTGGCGAGCAGCCCGGCCGTGTGCGAGCCGGGGACGAAGGTGAGCGGGCCGTTGAACTCCGTCACCTCGTCCAGGAACACGGCGACGTTGACCAGGTCGGGGCGCCGGATGCCGTCGCCGGTGAGCCAGTAGACGTAGTCCTGGTGCCACTCCCACTGGTCGCCGGCGAACGGCGCCTTGATGTTCACCTTCGACTGGTGCACGTACACGTCGTCGTCGAGCAGGCCGCGGACGGCGCCGAGCAGCGCCGGGCGGCGGGTGAGCGCGGCGATCGCCGGGTTCGTGCGGTGCAGCCCGTAGACCGAGCGGACGGTCCGCCCGTCGCGCTCCAGGACCCGCCCGGGGTCGTCGGCGGCGAGGATCGACGGGAGCTCGTCGAGCGCCACGTCGAGCAGGTCCCCGGCCAGCGAGCCGGGCGGCAGGAGCACGTAGCCGTCCCGGTGGTAGCGCGCGACGAGTTCGGGGGCGAGCGGTGCGGCGGCCGTGCCGGCCGTGTCGTGCGTCATGGCTCAGGCCTTTCTCGTTCGGTTCGGGTGCGTGCCGCGGCCGTGCCGCCGCCGGTCCGGTCCGTGCCGGACGGTGCGGCGGCCGCCGGGCCGGACGCTGCGGCGGCTACCAGACCGGGCGGACGTCGATGGTGCCGAAACGGGCCACCGGGTGCTTGCCGGCCACCTCGATCGCCTCGTCCAGGTCGGCGCACTCGATGACGTCGTAGCCGGCGATCCGGCCCTCGGCGTCGGCGAACGGGCCGTCGTCGACGACGACCTCGCCGCCGCGCACGCGCACCGAGGTGGCGTCCCCGGCCGGGCGCAGCCGGTTGCCGTCCAGCCGCACGCCGCGCCCGTCCATCTCGGTCACCCAGTCGGCGGTACCGACCGCCATGCCCGCGTCGTCCTCGGGGGTGACCTCGGCGTCCTGGTCGGCGCAGATCAGCAGCAGGTACTTCATGGTCCGTCTCCTCGCTCGGGGTCGTCCGCCGCCGCCGGTGTCCGTCGGCGCCGCGGGGTGCGGGACCCGCTGTCGGATCCCTCCGGGAACCCGACGAACGGGCCGGCGGCGGATGGACAATCCGAGGGCGGACAACCCGCGGGTGTCAGTCGAGGACGGCGTACGCGCGGATCGGGAAGCTGCCCATGCCGACCACCGGGGGCGGGGCGGCGTGGAGGCGGAAGCCGCTCGCCGGCAGCCGGTCCAGGCCGCCGAGGTGCTCGACGATCGGGATCCGGGCGCCGAGCAGGCGGGTGTGGGCGGGGCGGTCGAGGTCGGCCATGTCGTCGATGTTGACCGAGTCGATGCCGACCAGCGCGGCGCCCTCGGCGATCAGCCACTGCACGGCGTCGACGGTGAGGAAGGGGTGTTCGGGGTCGCCGTACTTGTCCGTCCCCCAGTGCCGGTCCCAGCCGGTGCGCACCAGCACGGCCCGCCCGGCGACCTCGTGGCGCTCCAGTGCCTCGGGGCCGACGGCCCGGCCGGCGCCGGTGGCGTCGACCAGGACGCCCGGGACGTCGGCGAGCAGCGCGAGGTCCAGGCCGGCGAGGTCGGCGCCGTCCGGGTAGCGGTGGAACGGGGTGTCCAGGTAGGTGCCGGTGTTGGCGACCATCTCGATGCGCCCGATCTGGAACTCGGTGCCGGGGGTGTAGCGGGGCCGGGAGTCGGCGCGGGACATGTGGTCGGAGATGACCGGCCCGGGCAGGCCGGGGTAGGTGGTCATGCCGGCTTCGATCGGGTGGGAGAGGTCGATGACCGTGCGTCGGGTCACACTCATGCGCCCACCTCGCTTCGCTCGGCAGGGGCATTCGCCCACGCGCACCTCTCATCGACTCGCTCGCTTCGCTCACTCATGGGGTGGCGGCTCCTGGTTCGTCGTGGACCGGCAGCAGCCCGTCGTACTCGGGCTTGAGCTTCCAGTCGGGGTCGGGCGGGCGGTGGCCGGGGCGCGGGCAGTGCGTGGAGTGCTCACCGGTCACCGGGTCGTGCAGGTAGCGCGGGCAGTTCTCGAACACCGCGGTCACGCCGACCCGCAGCACGGCCTCGGCGCCGTGGTGCGGGTGCAGCGCGTCGCGGTCGGTCAGCACCTCGCAGGTGCCGTTGACCCGCAGCTTGGCGCGCAGCGCCGGGAAGAGGAACAGCAGGCCCACGCGCCGTACGGCGGCGGCGTTGCCGAGCGTGCGGTACATGCCGTTGCCGTCGTAGCTGGGGATCTCCAGTGTCCGCAGGTCCGGCACGCGGACGAAGCCCGGCAGACCGCCCTTGTAGGAGCACTCGGGGAAGCCGTCGGGGTCGATCGTCGCGACGTACACGGTGTCGGCCCCGCGGATCCACTCGGCGTGGCCCTCCTCCAACTCGGCCAGCACGTACTTGTGCGCCAGGTGGTCCGCCAACTGCTCGCTGCCGAAACGGCGTTGGAGGTCACGGCTGCCGTCGTGGTAGAACTCCCCGGGTTTCACCGCGCCGTCCCCACCGTCACCGCAGCGCCCGCATCTGCTGCCAGACCCGGGTGTAGTACGCGTTGGCCACGCGCTCGCGGGTGAGCGCGCCCATGCCGATCTCGCGCAGCACCTCGGGGGAGTGGTGGGCCAGCGGGGTGAGCACGTTCTCCAGCCACTCGGCGCCGTGGTCGGCGTCCACGTGGACGTGGATGCGCTGGTAGAGGATGACGTCGTCCGGCACGCCGAGGCGCGCGCAGCCGTCGACCATCGCCTGGAAGCGCACCGGTGCGGTGTACTCCATGAGCCCCATCGCGGCCAGCAGGCGCGGCGTCAGGTGGCGGTGGACGCCGTACATGAGCACCAGGTTGGCGTTCTCGAACACCTCCCTGCCGCCGAGGCCGGAGACGTCGACGCCGCCGAGTTCGAGCCGGCCGCGCATGTACGTGGCCGAGTGCTCGAACAGGCGGGTGTGCATCTGCTCCAGCTTGCCCTCGCCCATCTCGTCCCAGTAGTTCTCGGCCATGGTGAGCTTGCTGGTGCCGGTCGCGCCGAGCTGGGCGAGGGCGACGAGGTCGTCGAAGCGGCTGTCGACCAGCTCCTCGGCGAGGAAGAACAGTGCGATCTCCTCGATCGTGGCCTCGTCGGCGAGGTAGCGGCAGAACGCCGGCTGGACGTGCCGGGAGCGCAGGTCGGCGAACCAGTCGGCGAGGCCCTGCGCGGTGCGCGGCAGCAGCGCCTCGTCGACCCGCTCGTCCTCCCAGCGCAGCCAGGCGTCCTCGGTGGCGACGATGACGGGGTCGGCGTTGAGGCGCGGCACCGACAGGAACGTTTCGGCGCCGCCGAGGTAGCCGGTGTAGTGGCGGTGCAGCCGCTCCATCAGGGCGAGGCGGACGGCGGTGTCCGGCTCGGTGCCGGCCGCCGGAAAAGCGGCGGCGATTTCCGCGCCGGTGTGGTCCTCCGCGACCGGCCGCCTTTCCTTTCCGGACTGGGCGTCCGTACCGGTCCCGGCGCGCGGCGGCGCGATGCTCTCAGAAATGGCCCCGGACATGCATTCCTCCTGGGTTTTCCCTCCCCGGGAATTATCCCGGGGCAGGTCGGCCTGACCGCATCTTCCAGAATGCGGTTGCGGTTCGTTCGAGCAGGGTTCGTTCCGCGCGGATCGGGCGGAAACGGACGTGCGGCTTCTCGACGGCGGACGGGCCGTTACATCACCGTGGTGCGGTAGAGCAGCCGGTGGTGGTGGCGGCTGTCGCAGGGGGTGCGGGTGTGCATGGTCGCGTCGTTGTCCCAGATGACGAGGTCGCCGACGTTCCAGTGGTGGCGGTAGAGGTAGCGCTCCTTGGTGGCGTGCGCGTGCAGGTCGTCCAGCAGCTCGGCGCCCTCCTTCTCGTCCAGCCCCACGACCCCGCTGATGATCATGCTTCCGAGCAGGAGCGAGCGGCGGCCGGTCACCGGGTGGCGGCGCACGATCGGCTGCGCCACGTCCGGGGTGCGCTCGCGCTCCTCGGCGGAGAGCGGCTTCTTGTGCGGGTTGGTGAGGAGCTCCTGGTCGACGAGGTGGGCCATGGAGTGGACGGCCCTCAGGGCGTCGATCCGCTCCCGCACCTCGGCGGGCAGCTCGTCGTAGGCCGTCGTGCTGTCCGCGAAGATCGTGTCGCCGCCCTCCTCCGGGGCGATCGCCGAGTAGAGCAGCGACGCGCGGCTCATGACCTCGCGCCAGGAGTAGTCGGTGTGCCACTCCTCCTGGTCGTCCCCGTCGTAGAGACCGATCGGCTCGCCGTTCTCGAAGATGTTGCTGATCTTCAGCACCTCGGGGTGCTCCGGCACGACGTACCGGGCGACGGGGTAGACGTCCAGCGGGCCGAACAGCCGGCTGAAGCGGACGTGGTCGGCGTGGCTCAGCTCCTGGTCCGGCAGGACGAGGACCCGGTGGCGGACGAGGTCGTCGAGGATCCGGTCGGCCGTCTCCCGGCCGACCTCCTCGCGCAGGTCGAGGCCGGTGATGCGGGCGCCGAAGACGGGGCCCAGCGGTTCGAGTGTGTAGGACGTCACGGGAAGCACCTCTCGTGTGGGGGTTCCGCAAACGGGGTTCCTCTGTCGGGTCCCTCGGCGAGTCAGAGGGTGCGCCAGTCGCGCTCCGGGTCGGCGAGGACGGCGAGGACGATCCGGCGGTAGGCGGCCACCCAGCCGGCCACCGTCGCCTCGTCGAACTCCTCGGGGTTGTACTGGACCATCCCGCTGATCTCCCCCGACGGCGCGACGCCCATGTTCCAGGCGGCGCCGCCCGGGATCTGCTCGCTCGCGTTCTCGCCCTTGGCGACCGGCACCGTCCCCTCGGAGATGAGGAACGGGTCCCCGCCCCCGGCCGAGGCGGCCAGCGTCTCGGAGAAGCCGAAGATGAAGTCGCAGTTGCGCGGGTCGGCCATCGGCGCCATCAGCGACGGCACGGCCTGCTCGACCCAGTGGATCGGCACCTCGTGGTGGTACGCCTCCAGGCAGGTGTTGCGCACCGCCGGCAGGAGCTCGCGGAAGGTGCGCGCGTCCGCGAGATCGGTGCGCAGCGCCAGGAAGTTGAGGAAGGGGCCCACGGTGTCCTGGTACTCGGGCCGGCCCCGCCCGTGCACGATCGTGTTGACGACCGGGTCGTCCGCCCCGGAGATCCGGCCGGCCAGCACGGCGAACGCCCCCAGCATCACCATGAAGCGCGAGCAGCGGGCGGCCTTGGCGAGCGCCGCCACCGCGCCCGTCGTCGCCGCGTCGAAGCGGAAGGGGTGCGCGACGTACAGCTCGGTGTGCTCGGCCGGGATCGGTCGGTCGGTCGGCAGGGTGAAGAACGGCGCGCCGTCCAGCCGTTTGCGCCAGTACGCGAGGTTCTCGGCCGCCGCGTCGCCGGACTGGTTCTCCGCCTGCCACCGCGTGTACTCGCCGTACTGGCGCAGCGCCGGCAGGGCCGGCTCGCGGCCCGTCGTCCGGGCGGCATAGCACGCGGCGAGGTCGCGGTGGATCAGCTGGAGCGCCCAGCCGTCGCACGCCGTGTGGTGGCTGACCAGGCCGAGCACCGCGTCCCGGTCGTCGAAGCGGGTGAGGAACGCCCGCAGCAGCGGCAGCCGTTCGACCGGAAGCGCCGTCGACTCGGCCTCGGCGAGCAGTTGCTGCGCCGCCGCGTCGCGCCGCGCCCAGGCCACCGGCAGGTCCCGCACGTGCAGCGGCACCCGGCCGGCCGGGCGCACCTGCTGGTACGGCGGTTCGGCGTCGCGCACGATCACCGTGCGCAGCACCTCGTGCCGCGCCACCACGTCGTCCAGCGCACCCTGGAGCGCGGCCACGTCGATCGGTCCGGTGACGCGCAGCGCCTTGGAGACCGTGAACCGGGGCCCGAACGAGCCGGAGCCCGCGTTGGCGCACCAGTGCTCCTGCTGGCTGGAGAGGGGGTGGCGGCCGGTCCCGTCCCCGGGGTGCCCGGCGGGCGGGACCGGCGCTGCGTCCTCGGTGTGCGGCACGTCGTCTCCTCGGCTCGGCTGTCGGAGTGCGGGTTCGACACTCCGACGAACGGGAGGACCGCGGTTTGGACGACGGCGGCGAAAAAACTTCAGACGTTTTCGTCGGGCGCCGGCTTGGGCTGCTCGGCGGCGGCCTCGTGGGCCCGGACGGCGCGGGCGAAGGAGCGCAGGTCGCCCGCGAGGAGCTCGGGCACCTCCAGGGCCGGGAAGTGCCCGCCCTCGGCGAACTCGCTCCACTGGACGATGTTCGGGAAGCGCCGCTCGGCGATGCGCCGCACCGGCAGGCTCCCGTCGTGCGCGAAGGCGGCGACGGCCAGCGGCACCGGCTGCGGCGGCCCGGCGACGGGCCGGCGGGCGGCGTCGGGGAGCATGTCGGCCATCTCGTAGTACAGCTGCGCGGACGAACCGGCCGTCGCCGTCAGCCAGTAGAGCGTGACGTTGGTCAGGAGCTGGTCCCGGCTGATCGAGTCGCCGCTCGTCCAGTCCCGGAACTTCTCGGCGATCCAGGCCAGTTGGCCGACCGGGGAGTCGGTGAGGCCGTAGGCGAGGGTCTGCGGTCGGGTGCTCTGGATCTTCATGTAGCCGGCCCGGCCGGTGGTCTCGAACGCGGCCAGGTGGGCGAGCCGCGCCTGGTCCGCCTCGTCGAGGCCCTCCAGGTCCTCCGGGCCGGTGGGCGGCGTCAGCAGGAACGTCACGTGCGCGCCCGCCAGGTGCTCGGGGTCGAGCGCGGCGGCGGTCAGCGAGATCCACACGCCGAGGTCGCCGCCGTGGGCGAGGTAGCGGCCGTAGCCGAGCCGGCGCATCAGCTCCGTCCAGGCCCGCGCGATCCGCGGGACGTCCCAGCCGGCCTCGGGCGCGGGGCCGGAGAAGCCGAAGCCGGGCGGCGAGGGGATGACGACGTGGAACGCGTCCGCCGGGTCGCCGCCGTGGCCGCGCGGGTCCGTCAGCAGCTCGATGACGTCCAGGTACTCGGCGACGGACCCCGGCCAGCCGTGGGTGAGGATCAGCGGCGTGGCGTCCGGCTCGGGGGAGCGCACGTGCAGGAAGTGCACGGTGGCGCCGTCGATCTCGGTGCGGAACTGCGGGAAGCGGTTCAGCCGCTCCTCCGCGGCCCGCCAGTCGAACTCCGTGCGCCAGTACTCGGCGAGCTCCTTCAGGTACTCCAGCGGCACCCCGCGGGCCCAGCCCGCCCCGGGCACCTCGGCCGGCCAGCGCACCGCGGCCAGGCGGCGGTGGAGGTCGTCCAGGTCCTCCTGCGGAACGGCGATTCGGAACGGCTGCATTTCCGGGCCTCCTCAATTCGGCGGGCGGCACGCCGCCCTTCGTCCCTGCCGCCCGGGGACGCTACCAGCGCGCTCCGGCGGTAAACAGGGATCACCGGGGCACCGCCCGGCGACAGAGCAATCTGGAAGTAGAGGCGCATTCGCGGGCCGTCAATGATGGTGCCGTCGGCCGGGCGTGCCGGTTCGGGCCGCCGTTTCGACGAGTCGTTCCCGTGCGCCGTCGATTCCCGTTTTTCCGGAAGTGCGCTCCCGTTCGCTTTTTCCGCTTCTTCTGCTCCTTCCGCCGTCGGACGTTCCAAAGAGGGGAGCACGGTGGCTACTCGAATCGGTGACCGGGCCGTGGTGCTGGGCGCGAGCGTGGCCGGGCTGCTCGCGGCCCGCCTGCTGGCCGACGCCTACCGCGAGGTCACGGTCGTGGACCGCGACGCGCTCACGTCCGCCGCCCCCCGCCGCAGCGCGCCGCAGGGCCGGCACGTCCACGGCCTGCTCGCCCGCGGCCAGCAGGTGCTGGAGGAGCTGTTCCCGGGCCTCACCAAGGAGCTCGCCGGACTCGGCGTCCCCGTCTGCGACTTCGGCACCGGACTGACCTGGTACTTCGCCGGCCGCCCGATCCGCAAGGCCGAGACCGGGCTGATCTGCGTCTCCGCGGAGCGCCCGCTGCTGGAGGCCCGGGTGCGCGAGCGCGTCCTCGCCCTCTCCAACGTCCGCCTCCTCGACCGCCACGACATCAACGGCCTCGACTCCTCGCCGGACCGCGGCCGCGTCACCGGCGTGCGCGTCCAGCCCCTCGACGGCGCCGAGGAGGTCCTCGCCGCCGACCTCGTCGTCGACGCCACCGGCCGCGGGTCGCGCACCCCGCGCTGGCTCAGGGAGCTCGGCTACCCGCAGGTGCCCCAGGAGCGGGTCAAGATCGACCTCACCTACACCACCGCCGAGTTCGCCGCCCCGCTGCCCGTCGACCCGATCGGCGACGGCGCCGGCCTGGTCTGCGTCGCCGGCCCCGGCCGGCCGCGCGGCGCCACGCTGGTGCGCCTGCGCGACCGCTACGCCCTCGCCCTGTACGGCCTGCTCGGCGAGCGCCCGCCGACCGACCCGGAGGGCTTCCTCGCCTTCGCGAAGACGATGCCCGTCCCCGAGATCCACGCGGCCGTCGAACACGCCCGGATGATCACCGAGCCGGTCTCCATGCACTTCCCCGCCAACGTCCGCCACCACTACGAGCGCGTCGAGCGCCTGCCCGACGGCCTGCTCGCGATCGGCGACGCCGCCTGCGTGTTCAACCCCATCTACGCCCAGGGCATGACCGTCGCCGCGATCGGCGCCACCGTGCTCCGCGGCCACCTGGAACGCGGCGTCCCGCCCCGCCCGCGCGAGTACTTCCGCGACCTCGCGGCCGTCATCGACGCCCCCTGGGACATGGCCGTCGGCGGCGACCTCGGCTTCCCCGAGGTCCGGGGCCGGCGCACCCTCGCCGTGCGGATGGCCAACCTCTACATGCCGCGCCTGCAGGCCGCCGCCGCCCACGACGGCACCCTCTCCACCGCGTTCCTGCGCGCCGCCGGCCTGGTCGACCCGCCGCAGGCGCTCATGCGGCCCTCGGTGGTCACCCGGGTGCTGCGCGCGCCCCGCAGGCCCCCGCTCTGACGCGCGTTCTGACGAACCCACCCGCACACGGAACTACCGGAGGTTCCCCGTGACAGCCCACCCAGAGCCCATCGTGCTCGACCCCACCGGCCGGGACGTCCACGCCGAGGCCGAACGCCTGCGCGCCCAGGGCCCGGTGGCGCAGGTCACCCTGCCCGGAGACGTCCGCGCCTGGTCGGTCGTCGGCTACGACACCGTGCGCCAGGTGCTCAACGACGAGCGCTTCGCCAAGAACGCCCACGAGCACTGGCCGGCCTTCGTGAACGGCGAGATCAGCGAGGACTTCCCGCTGATCGGCTGGGTGCTCATGGACAACATGACCACCAGCGACGGCGCCGCCCACGCCCGGCTGCGCAACCTCACCGCCAAGGCGTTCACCATGCGCCGCACCGAGGCCATGCGCCCGCGCGTCGAGCGCATCGTGGGCGAGCTCCTCGACGACCTCGCCACCGCCGCGCCCGGCGAGGTCGTCGACCTCAAGGACCGCTACGCCTACCCGCTGCCCACCAAGGTGATCTGCGAGCTGTTCGGCGTCCCCGAGCACATGCGCCGGGACGTGATGCGCGGCGGCGAGGTCAACACCGAGACGACGATCAACCACGAGGAGGCCGTCGCCAACGTCGAGTCCTGGCACAACGCGATGTACGAGCTCATCGAGATGAAGCGCAAGGAGCCCGACGACGACCTCCTGAGCATGCTCATCGAGGCCAGGGACAACGGCTCCCGGCTCAACCAGTCCGAACTCGCGGGCACCCTGCACCTGATGCTCGGCGCCGGCTCCGAGACGACCACCAACCTGCTCAGCAAGGCCGTCGTGGCGCTGCTCACCCACCCCGAGCAGTTCGCGCTGGTCCGCGACGGGAAGGTGCCGTGGCGGGACGTCATCGAGGAGACCCTGCGGGTCGAGTCCCCGATCGCCCAGCTGCCGTTCCGCTTCACCACCGAGGAGGTGGAGATCGCGGGCGTGCGGATCCCCAAGGGCGACCCGGTGCTGATCGGCTTCGCCGCCTCCGGGCGCGACCGCGGCCGGCACGGCGAGGACGCCGACCGCTTCGACATCACGCGCCCGGACAAGGAGCACCTGTCCTTCGGCTACGGCGTCCACCACTGCCTCGGCGCGCCGCTGGCCCGCATGGAGGCCGCGATCGGGCTGCCCGCGCTGTTCGAGCGCTTCCCCGACCTGGCCCTCGCCGTCCCGGCCGAGGAGGTCCAGCCGCAGGGCACCTTCCTGCTCAACGGCACCGCCACGCTGCCCATCCGCCTGACGCCCGCTTCCTGACCACCTCGAAGGAGCCCCATGAACGCGAACGCACCGGCCCGCGCGGAGCTGGTCCGCCGCGCGGCCGAAGTCGCCCCCGTCCTGCGCGCCAACGCCCCGTGGGGGGACGAGCACCGGCGGCTGCACGAGGAGTCCCTGGCGGCGCTCACCGACGCCGGGCTGTTCAGGATGCGGGTGCCGGCCCGCTACGGCGGCTACGAGACCGACGCCGCGACCTTCGTCGAGGTGATGACCGAACTCGCCCGGGGCGACGGCTCGGCGGCGTGGAACGTCTCCGCGTGGTCGATCTCGGCCTGGATGGCCTGCCAGTTCCCCGACCACGTCCAGGACGAGGTGTTCGGCGAGGACGTCCGGGTGTGCGGCGTGCTCAGCCCGAGCGCCTCCGCCGTCCCGGCCGCCGACGGCATGGTGGTCAACGGCGCCTGGCAGTTCATCAGCGGCGCGCACCACAGCGCGTGGCAGGTCGCCCTCGCGATGGGACCGACGCCGGACGGACAGGCGCAGTGGCCGCTGATGGCGCTGATCCCGCTGTCCGACCTGACGATCGTCGACGACTGGGACACCACCGGCCTGCGCGGCACCGGCAGCGTCACCACCGTCGCCGAGAACGTGTTCGTGCCGCAGGACCGCCTGCTGCCGCTCGCCCTCGTGCTCCAGGAGCAGTCCGCCTCCAAGCTCAACCCGGAGTCGGCGCTCTACCGCGCCCCGCTCATCGCGACCGGCTGCACGACCTTCACCGGCACGGCGATCGGCCTCGCGAAGTCGGCGCTCGCGACGTACCTGGAGCAGCTCGACAAGAAGATCACCTACACCGAGTACGCCTCCCGGCGCGAGGCGCCCGTCACCCACCTCCAGGTCGCCGAGGCGGCGCTGCGGATCGAGGAGGCCGAGGGCCACGCCGCGCGGCTGGCGGCCCTGGTGGACGCCAAGGGCGCGGCCGGCGAGCCGTGGACGCCGGAGGAGCGGGTGCACGCCCGCGCCTACCTCGGCCGCGTCTTCGACCGCGCCACCCGCACCGCCCGCACCCTCGGCGACGCGAGCGGCGGCGGCTCCCTCTACCTCACCGGCTCGCTCCAGCGCACCGTCCGCGACCTCCACGCGCTGAGCCTGCACGCCCTGATGCACTCCGCGACCAACACCGAGCTCTACGGCCGCGTGCTGTGCGGGCTGGCGCCCAACACCATGTACCTGTAACCGCGTTCCGCTGTCCCCGGGAGGCTTCCCGGGGACAGCGTGCTGTCGTGGCTCAAGCCGACGCGTCCTGTGTGTCCCCCGGCCAGCGGTCCACCCGGACGAGCTCCAGGATCAGCGCCGCGATGTTCCAGGCGTCGTCCTCACCCCGGTGGTGGCGCCCCTGCAAGGGCAGGCCGGCGAGCTCCAGGGCCTGCGCCATGCCGGGGCGCTTGCGCAGCCCGTACGCGTCCGCGAAGACCGCCTTGGCGTTGGTGTGCCCCTCACCGAAGGGGTACGCCACCCGGGCGTCCCGGCACTGGCGGATGAACTGCTTGCGGTCGTAGTCGCCCCAGCTGGCCCAGGCCCGTTCCCGGCCGCCGTGCTCGGCGACGAGCAGCGCGCAGGCGTCGGCGAACGGCAGACCGGTCTCGACCTCCCCCTGCGTCAGCCCGGTCAGCTCGGTGCAGAACGCGCTGACGGCCGAGCGCTGCGGCCGCACCAGGATCCGGTGGCGCCCGACGCGCTCGCGGGCTTCGAGGTCGACCACGGTCAGCCCGATCTCGATGATCTCGTTGACCGCCCCGGGCGGCACCCGGTCGTCCCAGCAGGTGGCCTCGACGTCCACCACGTTCAGCAATCGCGCGTCCATGCGGGGATCATGGGCAGCGGCCGCCGGTGCGGTCAATCGGTTATCGGCCGCGCCCGTCGGGCATGGTGCTGCCCGGTCGGCCGGCTCACCGGGCAGGGTCGCAGCGCCGCCGCCACGCCCGCCGCGAGGCGGTGAACGGGCTGCGGGCAGTTGCGGCGGCGGGTGCACCGCTGGCAACCTGACCCGGTGATCGACACGCCTGCGACGCCGGACGACCACCCCCTGGGCGGACCCGACACCCTGACCGGGCTCGCCGGGGAGGCGCGGTGACGGCCGACATCGTCCTCAACCTCTGGCGGAGCCCCGTGGGGGAGGTGCCGGCGGACGTGTGGGACCGCACCGACGTGACGGTCCTGATCCTCGCCGAGACCGGCCTCACCCACGTGCCGCCCACGGTGGCCGCGTTGCAGCGCCTACGCACCCTCGACCTCGGCCACAACCGAATCACCACCCTGCCGGCCGAGGTGGGCGATCTGACGGGCCTGCGCGACTTCCTCTACCTGCACGACAACGCGCTCACCGCCCTCCCCGACACCCTCGGCCGCCTCACCGCGCTGCGCTACCTCAACGTCGGCGACAACCGGTTGAGCGAACTCCCCTCCACGATCGGCGACATGGCATCGCTGGTGGAACTGCGCGCCCAGAACAACCGGCTCGCCGCGCTCCCCGACTCCATCGGCCGCCTCGACGCCCTGCGCGAACTCTGGCTGCGCGGCAACCGGTTGAGCACGCTGCCACCGTCCGTCGCGGGCCTGACCGGACTACGCGAACTCGAACTCCGCGAGAACGCCCTCACCGAAGTCCCGCCACCCCTGGCCGCCCTCCCCGTGCTGCGCCGTCTCGACCTGCGCAGCAACCGGATCACGGCCCTCCCGTCCTGGCTCCCCGACCTCCCCGCCCTGGAGAAGCTCGACCTCCGCTGGAACCCCGTCAGCCCCGCCGCCGCCCTGCTCGACGCCCTCACGGCCCGGGGCTGCCAGGTCCTGTACTGAGCGCGGCCGGGTCAGCCCTGGCCCGCCGACCGCTTCGCAGGAGGAAGACGGTGACCGCGGCCACGACCGCGATGGCGAACACCGCGAAGGACGCGACGGCGAACGCGTGACCGGCCGCGGCGGCCCGGGCCCGGCACCGGCCGCTCCCGTTCCACGACCTTCAGGACCCCGGGCCGTCGTCCGTCCGGCGCCGCGGGCCGAGTCGCGTTCCCGAGGGTCCCGCCCCGGTCCACCCCCGTGGGTCCGGGGCGGGACCCTCGGCTCAGGCGGTGGCGTCCTGCGGGTACCAACGGAGTTCGACGGTGTTGCCGTCCGGGTCCTGGACGTAGACGGAGGTGGCGGTGCCGCGGGCGCCGTAGCGGGGGACGGGGCCCTCCAGCACGGTGAAGACGCCCGAGTCGATGACCTCCTGCCAGTCGAGGGGCTCGACGGTGAGGCAGATGTGGTCGACGTTGGACTCGTGCCGGGGGCGGTGGACCAGGTCGATGATGGTCTCGGCGGTGACCCGGACGGACGGGAAGGACACCTTGCCCGCCCGCCACTCGTCGACCCGGACGGGCTCCAGGCCGAGGAGGCCGGCGTAGAAGGCGAGGGAGCGCTCGATGTCGGCGACGTTGAGGACGAGGTGGTCGAAGGCGATGACGCGCATGGGTGGCCCGCTCCGGGAGTGTCGTTTCCGCTGGTGACGGGATCAACGATGCTCTGCCCGGCAGTGATCATCAATGCCAGATCGTCATATGATCGTTGAGCGGAAGTCAACGATGCCGGAGGCGGCGACGAGGGGGCGGCATGCTGGAGCGGCTGGAGATCGAGGTCTTCCTCGGGCTCGCCGGGGAACTGCACTTCGGCCGGACCGCCGAGCTGCTGAACCTCAGCACCGGGCGGGTCAGCCAGGTGGTCGCGAAGCTGGAGCGCCGGATCGGCGCGCCGCTGTTCGAGCGCACCAGCCGGTCCGTCCGGCTCACTCCGGTGGGGCGGCGACTGGCCGAGGACCTCGGCCCGGTGGTGGCCGCGATGGAGGAGGCGGTGCGCCGCGCGGTGGACGCCGGCCGGGGGGTGACGGGCGAACTGCGGGTCGCGTTCATGGGGGAGTGGACGGCACCGGTGCTGCTCCGGGCGGTCGCGCTGTTCGGGGAGCGGCACCCCGACTGCCGGGTGGACGTCCGGGAGGCGCAGCTCGCCACCTCGCGGTCGGTCCTGGAGGACGGCTCGGTCGACGTCCTGGTGGCCTCCTTCCCCTTCGACGGCATGGCCACCGGGCCGGTGCTGCTGACCGAGCGGCGCGTCCTGGCGGTGCCGGCCGGGCACCCGCTGGCGGCGCAGGAGTCGGTGTCGCTCGAAGCTCTCGCGGACCACCCGGTGGTGCAGTACCCGGCGGTGACCTCGATCGGGTTCAAGCGGGACCGCACACCCGACCGCACGCCGTCCGGCCGTCCCGTGCCCAAGGGGCCGTCCGGCGGGACGTTCTCCGAGATGCTCAGCCTGGTCGCGCTGGGCCGCGGCGTCCTGCCGGTCGGCGAGCACTGCCGCCAGTACTACCCGCGTCCCGACCTCGCCTACGTCCCGATCCACGACGCCCCGCCGATCGAGCGCGGCCCGGTCTGGCTGAAGGGCAACACCACCGAGCGGGTCCGCGAGTTCGTCCGGGCGGCGGCCGAGGTGGCCGCCTCGGCGCGGTAGGGATCAGACTGCGTGCGTCGCCGCCGGGCGGTCGCAGAAGGTGCCGGACGCGAAGACGAACACCGCGTACGCGCGCTCGCCCACGGTGAACTCCGCCGCTTCGCGCATGCCCAGGTGCCGGTGGACCGCGAGCGACTTGTGGTTGGACTTCTCGACGAACAGGACGCCGTGGTCGAAGCGGTCGCGGAGGTTCGCGTCGACCGCGCGCAACAGGCTCCGCACGACCCCGCGCCCGCGGAAGTCCGGATCCACGACCACCGGCCCGTACAGGTAGAAGCGGTCCTGTGCGAGCCCGGCGTGCAGCGCGGCCTCCCAGGTCCGCCGCGGCGGCCCCTCGTCGAGCGCCGGGGAGGCGGGCGCGGTGAGCGCGGCGCCCGCGATCCGTCCGTCCTCCTCGGCGACGTAGACGCCGGTGGTGGCCTCCGTCGCGGCGAGCTTGTCCTCGTCGAAGCGGCCCTGCACGAAACCCCGCTCCGCGCGCTCCTGCGGGGAGAGTCCGTCGCCGCGGGCGGCGTCGATCAGGGCGAGCACGGTGGCGCGGTCGGCGGCGGTGGCTTTGCGTGTCGACAAGGTCATGGGATCAACCTACCCGGCGCCTGCGGCCGGGAGTTCGAAAAAAAGATCACGCCGGGCCGATCCACCGCTATGGTGGACCCCATGAAGCGCGCTGCACTCGCCACGACGACGCCGGAGAGAGTCCCGGTGCGCTGACTGCTGACCTAGTCCGAAGCCCCGGGGCGAGTGCCCCGGGGCTTCGCCGTTTCCGGATCCACTCGCCCCGCCCCCCGAGTGGAGACCACCCCATGAACGTTCACGCCCCCGCCGACGTCCACGCTGCCGACGTCCACACCGCCGCCGACGCGCACGACCACATTGCCGCGCACGACCACCGCAGGCTCGGCCGCGAGCTGGACCTCTTCGACACCGACCCCCTGATGGGCGCGGGCCTGCCCTACTGGCTGCCCGACGGCGCCGCCCTCCGGCACGCCCTGGAGGAGTACATCCGCGGCCGCGAACGCCGCGCAGGCTACCGGCACGTGTACTCGCCCGTCCTCGGCAAGCGCGAGCTGTACGAGATCTCCGGCCACTGGGCGCACTACCGCGACGACATGTACCCGCCCATGCACGTCGGTTCGGAGGAGATGGTGCTGCGCCCCAGCCTCTGCCCCCACCACGCGCTGATCTACCGCTCCCGCCCGCACAGCTACCGCGAACTTCCCCTGCGGATGGCCGAGTTGGGTGGCATGTACCGCTCCGAACTGTCCGGCGTGCTGGGCGGCCTCACCCGCGTCCGGGCGATCCAGCTGAACGACGCCCACGTCTTCTGCACCCCGGAGCAGGCCGCCGACGAGGCCCTCGCCGCACTGGAACTGATCCGCGAGGCGCACCGCGCGCTCGGCGTCGCGCCCGTCCGCTACCGCCTCTCGCTGCCCGGCGCGGGCGGCAAGTACGTGGCCGACCCGGTCCTCTGGGAGCGGGCGGTCGCGCTGCTCACCGAGGTGCTGGAGCGCTCCGGCGTGCCGTTCGAGGCGGCGCAGGGCGAGGCCGCGTTCTACGGGCCCAAGATCGACGTCCAGATCGCCGACGGCGCCGGGCGCGAGTTCACCCTCTCCACCGTCCAGATCGACTTCCACCAGCCCGAGCGGTTCGACCTGCACTACATCGGCCCGGACGGAGCCAAGCACCGGCCGGTGATGGTCCACCGCAGCGTGATCGGCAGCGTCGAGCGGGTGGTCGCCCACCTGATCGAGCTGTACGGCGGCGCGTTCCCGGCGTGGCTCGCGCCGGCCCAGATCGTGCTGGTGCCCATCTCGGAGGCCGAGGTCCCGCAGGCCGAGCGGCTGCGCGGGCGCTGCCTCGACCTCGGGCTGCGGGCCGAGATCGCCGGGCCGGAGCGCGGGAGCCTCGGGGCGCGCATCCGGGAGGCGCGCCTGGCGCCGTACCAGGCGGTGATCGGCGCTCGGGAGGCGGCGGACGGGAGCGTCGCGCTGCGCCTGCGGGACGGGCGGCGGCTCGACCCGGTGCCGGTCGAGGAGGCGCTCGCCCGGATCGGCGCGCTGGTGGCCGCGTGCAGCGGGGAGCTGTGGGAGAGCGAGCCCGCCCGCTGATCCGGCGGCATGCGCACGGGCGGCCGGCCAGCGGTGTGCCGGATCGTCAAGAGGACCCGGCCACCCGCCGAATGGGCGCGGCGGCCGAGTCCCCGGCCGCCGGAGGGGTGTCAGTACGACTGAAGCTCGATCAGGCGCCCGTCCGGGTCCCGCAGGTGGGCGCTGCGCAGGTTCGGGCCCCACTCCGGGCGGTCGGTGGCCGGCACGGCGAGGGTGCCGCCGTGGGCGAGGCAGAGGGCGAGCGCCTCGTCGACGTCGTCGACGCGGAAGACGAGCATCGCGGAGTCCTGGGCGGCGGACCGGACGGGCAGGTCGGTGCTGCCGACGGTGGCGGCCATGGCGGCACGGTCGTAGAGCACGAGGACGGCCTGCTCGTCGACGTCCCAGTTGGCGTACGGGCCCTCGGGGGCGCCCTTGACCAGGACGGCGCCGGTGAGGGGCGGCAGGACCGCGCGGTAGAAGCCGAAGCACTCGGCGAAGCGCGTGACGAGCAGGCGGGGGTACAGGGCGTCCATCGGAGCCTCCGTGGCTTCGAATATTAGTAGGTGCAGACCCACTATAGGAAGAGACCTTAGAATCCGGCCATGACCCCATCCGCGTCCCCCGAGGGCGGCATGCCGCCGAGCCTGCTCGACCTCAGCACCTACCTCCTTTCCCGGATCGGCCGCACCGCGCGGGCCCGCCTCGGCGAGCGACTGGCCGGGCGGGGGCTGCGGTTGTGGGACATGGCCGTGCTGGCCGCCCTCGCCGACTTCGGGCCGCACGCCCAGCGCGACCTCTGCGCGCGGCTCGCCCTGGACCCGAGCGACCTCGCCAAGATCGCCGACCGACTCGCCGCCGGCGGCTACGTCGAACGGGCCCGGGACGGCGCCGACCGGCGGCGGGTGTCGGTGTCCGTGACGGACGCGGGGCGGGCGCTCCTCGCCGAACTCGACGCCGAGGCGCGGTCGGTGCAGGACGAGGTGCTCGCTCCGCTGGACGCGCGGGAGCGGGAGGTCCTCCAGGGGCTGCTGCTGCGCGTCCACGGCGGACTGACGGCGGGGCGGCTCGGCCTGTGAGGCGCCAGGG
The DNA here is from genome assembly GCF_036322405.1 of Streptomyces sp. SP17BM10. Taxonomy (NCBI): domain Bacteria; kingdom Bacillati; phylum Actinomycetota; class Actinomycetes; order Kitasatosporales; family Streptomycetaceae; genus Streptomyces; species Streptomyces sp. SP17BM10. Next base: position 218,728 of record NZ_JAQYXB010000576.1, read on the forward strand.
CCCCTCCGCGATCAGCGGCTGCACCGGGCCGCCGAGACACACAAGAGCGCCCGGCGGTCGGCGTGTCGGGCGGCGGCCTGGCGGGTGCCCCGAAGGAGAACGGGCGCGAACCCAGGTGATCACGGCGTTCTTACGCTCAGTGATCACCGGGGTCTCGCCCCGTTCTGTCGTTATGCCGCCCGAACCGCTGTGGGGTCAGGTCGGGGTCAGCGGCCTGGAGTGGGCCTCCCCGCTCCAGGCCCGCCCGACCCACTCCGGGCCGGGGCCGTCCCGTCGGTGCGCGTCCGGGGTGACGCCTACTGGTGGGCGCCCTTGACGGTGGGCTGCGTCTTCTGGTTGTAGATCTCCTTGCCGTCTGCGTTGTAGGCGTGGACGTAGGGGTCCGGGGGGAAGGACTTCGCGTCGTTGGCAGTGGAGATGGCCGCCGTGTAGACGAACGCGCCGCCCGCCATGACGGCCGGGTACTGGGTCGGGTCGTCGCCGTAGCTGATGGTGACCTTGGC